>JAUVTM010000118.1 GCA_030601545.1 Syntrophobacterales bacterium | reverse complement strand
CCCGCTTCTTTTAGTATCACTTCCTGGGGACGATCTCCTTCACGCAAGAGCAAATCACCCTCCTTGCCGCAGCTGTCCAACCAGGCCCGTGCTCGCTGCACGCATTCGTTGCCCGCTTCTGTTTCCTCTTCGGTTGCATCTGGTTCTCGCACCCAAATAAGATCCACCGGTCCACGAACCGCAGGGAGGAGCTGTTTGAGAAGTGGAAAGAGGCGGCGAGCTGAGGATGAGCCGTCAGCGCAGACCAGAAAACGACTATTCAAATCACCGCTTCGTACCAGGAAGACTGAAGCATGCAGGTCACGGACTAAGTGGTTCGCTCTGTCACCCGAAACAAACCGTCCTAGACCCTGTCGTCTGGGAGCACCAACAACCACCAGGTCTTGCTGGTGTTCATCCACCTCGTAATTCAACACCTCTATCAGATGGCCGTACCGTTCGTAGAAAGGCACACGACGGCCTGAGGGGGTTGCACCCAAGAATAGATAGCCATTTCGCACGGCTCGAATATTGATGCTATCTTGTGGTAAAAGGAATCCTGTTTTGGTGAGAAGTTCCATTGCCTGGGTGAGGATTTGAATTCCCGGTTGAAGTTTACCTCTCTGCTCCCAGGGGATATCCACACCCACTGGCGGCGGTTCTTCAGTGGCAGGTGTGCCACTCCGGGCGGTTAGAAAGCAGATTTCAGCATCCAGGCTCTGCGACATTTCAGCTCCAATGCGCAGCACTTTCTCAACAGCAGTCTTCTCATGCTTGTAAGTAAGGATCTTCACATTCTTCCTCTTGTTTATGTAGTATGTTTTTCCTGCCGCTGACTTTCGCACTTGCGCGGCCTCACCCCTTCCCCCAAAACCTCCCAATTCCCCCGCTTCAACTCAGGACATTCGACGAATATCACATACTCACAAGCGGCGCATATGGCTGGGCAGAAGGACTCTCGCATCGCCTGTCTGATGGCGGAACCGGTGGTAGTACGAAAATGGGTTTCTCCGACCTCGCGCAGTAATCCAGAATTCTTGAATACCTGAAAGACCTTGGGTTTTACACCGGCGAAATAAAGACCTCCGTCCCTTTCGCGGATCTCGTCCAGAAGAATCTCCAGGGCGTGTATCCCACTGGCGTCCAGAATGTTGGCCTGATGCATTCTGATCAGGAGACTGGCCATACGTGGATGGTTCTTCAACCGCCTCTGGAGGTCTTCCAGCACAAAAGTAACTGAACCGAAAAATACAGCACCTTCAATTGTAATGATGTCCATCTGGCAGCAGATCCTGCCGCGGGCCAAACCCTTCATTCTACCAGTCTCCAGATCGGGCACTATTGAGTGCATGCGAGGATGAGCCGTCTCTGCCAGGTGCAGACCGATGGATAGGAGAACACCCACGTACACAGCGAACTCCAGGTGTAAAAAGAGAGTCGAGAGAAAAGTCACCATCAAAACCGCAGCATCGGACCTGGTTGCTCGTATGGCCCTTTTTATGTCTTCTGTTTGTATCATTTGATAGGCCACCACCATGAGCACTCCAGCCAGGGCTGCCACCGGAAGTTTAGCCGCAAGGGGAGCGGCCAGTAGAACCACCACAGCCACTGTGATGCCCGAGAAGACTCCGCTCATGGGGGTCTTGCCTCCAGAACGGAAGTTCACTGCCGAGCGGGTGAAAGACCCGCTTCCCGCATAACCGCTAAACAATGAAGCCGCCATATTGGACAGACCCTGACCGATAAACTCCTGGTTGACGTCTAGCCGCTGGTGGGTCTGGCCGGCAATGGACTTGGCAATGGATACCGCCTCCATGAGTCCAAGTATAGCTATGGCGAGAGCTCCCGGCGCAAGATCTGCAATACCCACCTCAATCTCCAGGCCGTGGATGTTAGGAAAATGAAAAGGTGGCAGGCTTTGCGGAATGGCTCCAACCACAGCTACCCCGTGAGCATCCAATTTGAAGAGCGCAACTACCCCTCCAATCACCACCAACGCAATCAATGTCCCCGGCCATGACGGGCGCAGCTTTCGTAATGATATGATAACCGCTACAGTTCCAAGCCCTAGCGCGAAAGTAATAAGATGGGTTTCGTGTACATGGTTGGCAATTTGCACCAGGGATTCAACAAATACGCTGGTTTTCTCTAACTTTAAGCCGAGCAGGTTGGGAATCTGTTTGAAACCGATCAGCACGGCTGCGCCCGCGGTGAATCCGAGGATTACTGAATGGGAAACAAAATTCAACAGGGAGCCCAATCGGGCCACTCCCATAACAATCTGAATGACTCCCACCATCAAGGCGAGGAAAAAGGCGAGTTCTATATAATGCTCACTACCGGGTGGGGCCAATCTGACCAGGCTACTTAGCACCACCAGTGAGATTGCGGTGGTAGGACCGGTGATCAGTTGAGCCGAGCTTCCCCACAGGGAACCGATAATGGCTGGCACAATTGCAGCGTAGAGCCCGTACTGCACCGGGAGACCGGCGATGAGGGCATATGCCATGCATTGGGGCACCGCCACCACGGCCACAGTTAACCCGGCCACCAGATCTGCCTTGACGTGGTGTCGCCTGTAGGTCCGAATCCAGGAAAGAAAAGGAACAAAGTCCGACATCTGAACTTGCATTGGATTCCCCACTTAAACAGGAAGGTGACCCGCTTTCCCTAACGAATGAACGAAATCCCCCCAACCCCCCTTTACGAAAGGGGGGCATCAAATGTGACTATCTTACATGCAACAAATCATCTTCCCCCTTTGGCAAAGGGGGATCGAGGGGGATTTTGCTGCGCCTTCGTCTTCCCGAAAATCACCGCAGCATATTTACTCCACGAGCAAAGCTGGTGGGTTTTGAAACTCCCAAAAATCTATGGGATTCTAATAGGTCCCCAAAACGTGGTAATGAACGGTTCTCAATAGTATCTGTTTTTTCAGCTTAAGGCACCTGCTAACAGAGAGACCACCTCTTTCTCACTGACATCTGACCACCGCACGTAAGCGTCTGCCACCGCAAAATGGTAGCCACCCCTAATATTGGCGCAATAGAGGGTGTCTACTTCACCGGCGATACTCTCTACCGAACGCTGGTGACCAGTGGGCACTGCCACAGTAATGCTATTCGTACCTGCCTTCTGCAGGGCTTCAACAGCCACATGCATGGTAAATCCCGAGGCAAGGCCATCATCTACCAGTATGATTTGAGATGTAGAGAGGTCTGGAAAGGCTTGCTCACCGCGGAGATTCTTCACGCGGTGTGCAACCTTGGCCGAGGTTTTACTGATTCCTTGCTGAATCTCTTCTTCGGTAAGGCCAAGCCGCGCCACAAGATCGTTGTTGAGTCGCACGGTTCCATCGAAGGCCACGGCTCCGTAGCCCACCTCCGTATTCCATGGCAGAGTGATCTTGCTTACTACCGCAATGTCAATGGGAAGATTGAGCTGCTCTGCAAGCACCTTTGCGACTGGTACTCCACCCGCCGGTACGGCCATAACTATGGCGTCACTATCGGAGTAAACTTCAAGCATACCAGCAAGAATCTCTCCCGCGTGATCGCGGTTTCGGAAAACACCTACCTGACCTCGGAGGTCGGGCAAATCTTTAACATTGTCTGGTAATGAGATGCTCATGGTGGTTAGACTAATCTCTTGGCAACGCTTAGACAAGGGTGAATCTGACAGGCTTTTCCCCATTTTTTCAGGACTACTTGGGGAAAAGCCATGGTCATGGGGGAGGCCCGCCCGCCTCGCCTGAGCGGCTCGCGATAGCGGGCAGGCTGCGAAACCGCGAGCACCTGAGCCACCTCTCCTTCCACTCTTAGTCCCGCTAAGGCCAGCATGAAGATTTGATGCTTTCTCAAAAGATACTCTGCCATAAATGGCGCGAATCGTGCTCGTGGGGGAGTAGCCTCCCCCATGACCCGTCGCCGGCCAACTCAGTCAATTTCACTTCCTCACACCCATAACTTTTTGACTTTACACCACATTTGTCTAACGACGATAATATTTTTGGGGAAACTCCTGGGAATCTGAGATCGACTTGCACAAAAGGACTCCATAGGGTAGAAAGTCTAAGTCCGGCTGTAGAATCCACAACCAAAGAGTGTGATCTGGACATAGCACGGAAGGCTTACCAGTTGATTGCGGATTTGTCCTTCGGACTCCCACCCTTCGGGCGGGTTCCCGGTTTGGGAATGAGGATTGCGGAATGGCAATAAATAGATGTGGTTTCCGATAGGAATTCTATTGTTTTAAATCCGAAATCCGAAATCCGAAATTTGATGAACACAGTATTTCAGTACTTAAGGAAAGGCACAAGTATGAATTCGAACAAGACCCCCATCCCCATTCTCGAAGGTCATGACTGCTTCGCCTGTGGCACCAATAATCCCATTGGCCTCAAATTGGACTTTTACCGCCAGGGCAGTTCCATCTGCTCAGATGTTATTCTGAGCAGAAACCATGTTGGCTGGCAAAACATGGCCCATGGCGGAATCATATCCACCCTTCTTGATGAAGTTATGTCCTGGACCGTTATCTACTTCAAGAAAGCCTTTTCAGTAACCAGACAAATCCAGGTGCGATATCTGAGACCGGTGCCTGTGGAAGTACCCGTCACTGTGAAGGGAACAATAACCTCAGACAGCAAGGCACAATCGTGCCAGGCTGAAGCCATACTGCTCGACTCCAAAGGAAAAATCCTGGCGAAAGGGAAAGGTGAATTTGCCATACTGAGTGAAGACAAACTTACAGCTCTGCCGGACGAATTCAAGAAGCAGATGTTGGAACTATTCCGGATGTTCCCGTAGGTTGGACTAATACTATGGCGCCTGAGCCCAAAAGAGTATTACTCTTGTATACCGACAAGTACTATCTTGTGAAACAGGTCTACCCCTTTGGCTTGGACCTCATTGCCAATCATCTTCGTCAGTTTGGCCACTATGTCACCATTGAGTTCCCCTTTCTGCCAAATGCTGATCCAGAAAGCAATCTAAAAGAGATTTTGGAGCGGACCGATCCCGATCTTATAGGCCTCGGCTTTAGAAATTTAGACACAACCATGTCCTGCGAGCAATATGGTGAACACACGGGGCCTGGCTACAAGACCTATTATTTTTTCCCTGAGCTCAAACGGCTCGTTCAAATATTGCGAAACCATAGGTCAGAGGTCCCTATCATCGTGGGAGGTGGGGCTTTCACCATCTCCCCGGTGGATATTTTGGAAAGGCTGGGGATTGAATATGGCATTGTAGGGCAAGGCGAAGAGCCCTTGCGTCAATTTCTTGAGGCCTTTCCCGATGAGAGGAAGATATCAGGTATCCCTAACATGGTATTCAAATACGGCGATGATTTTCATGTGAATCCAGTGAGATCTTACACCTTTCAAGAGCTAAGCACTCTCCATCACAGAGAAGAGAAGTTCAACTATGCCTATGAAAACGCGGGATTGCCGGTACAGGTAAAACGGGGATGCAATCAGAATTGCTCTTACTGTGTTGAGCCGTTCATTGAGGGGAGAAGGTTTATTTTCAAAGATCAAGGTGAGGTCATTGAAGAACTAATGACTATTGCTGAAAAACATGATGGCATTAAGACTATTTTCTTCGTGGATACGGAGTTTAACCTTCCCGACCTCGGCTACTGCTCGATCTTGGTCAAGGAAATCCTGGAATCAGGATTGCATGAGCACTTTCGCTTCTCTTCTCAATTCTTACCCAGGCCCTTTGATCATGCATTTGCAAAACTGCTAGCTGAAGCCGGATTTGCCATCATTCTCACCTGTGACAGCTTTGCAGACAGTGTTCTTGAAAAAAATGGATCATCATACCGCCAGAAGGACATTATCGAGACTATTGAACTGTGTGAAAAATTCAGCATTGATTGCACCTTAGCGCTTATCTTCGGCTTGCCGGGAGAGACCTATGACACCATTAATCATACCATCAGCCAAATGATGTATTATACCCCCAATGCTTTCAGACGATATGAGTATACAGTCGGCGGGCGAATATATCAGGGTACCCCCTTGTGCCATTTCGTTGAACAGCAGGGAGTCGATCATAATCTGTATGGAAAGAAGTCGGCAGGACACATTGAACCTTACTATTACTGCTCCCCTGCGAGCCCAATGAAACTCAAAGCTTACATAGAAAGAACTCTTCCTTTTCCGACGATTTATCAAAACAAATTTGATGAGACCAGGCAACAGACCCTAGCCATAAGCTATCTGGTTGACCAAAATAGATGGCACGAGGCTACGGCCAGGTATTTTGAGAGCGATCTCACTGCTCGGGCCTCAGTTTATGATTATCTTTTCCGCAAGTTGGTAGATTCGGACAGAACGGAGGCGGCTAGAGACATATCCGAGCATCTGTTAGAAGCGTTGCTTCAAAGCAAAAAGAGTGCTGAAAACAAAGACCAGGTGGCAGTTGTTCAATACTATTTGAGCCTCTTGCCAACCTCTAGTTGACCGAAGGTTCTTATCAAATCATGGCTGAAACACAAATCCACTTTCTTTCCGGCAACATTGAACTTGAAGGGCTCCTGAACATTTCCTCCGGAGTCAGAGGCGTTGCCATCACCCATCCCCACCCACTCTACGGTGGCAGCATGCACAATAATGTGGTGGAATCGCTTGTCCGAGTTTATCGGCAAGCAGGATATTCCACTCTAAGGTTCAATTTTCGCGGGGTCGGCAGTAGCCATGGAGAATATAGCGACGGCACAGGAGAGCAAGAGGACGTCAGATCTGCCCTCCGTTACCTTTCGGAGAGAGGTAAAAAGGTGATAGATTTGGCCGGCTACTCCTTTGGCGCCTGGGTAAACGCTCTCACCAGGCCACCGGTGGATGCCGTCCAAAGGATGAT
>JAUVTM010000295.1 GCA_030601545.1 Syntrophobacterales bacterium | reverse complement strand
TCCTTTAGGGGAGAATCGTTCCCGATCCCAAAGAAATCCAAGTTGAACTCGCCGTAGAGAGCGGGAACTCGAACCCGAAGGCGATCGTCCATGTAATAACCATCATGAAATGCGCTGACGGACCAACTCTCTGAACTGGTGTACATGACGAATGCACCCGTGGTCGAGTTCGGCGAGTCAGGTGTTTTGCTATCCTTCGGGTGAAGGTAAAGAAGGGCAGCAGCAAGTCCTGTCCCGATCGTTGGGTTGGAAATAGGAACGGGGACCGGGACGATGCGGGAGTCTTTCCCAAGTACTTTCTTTGGGGCGTCTTTTGCCCCTTCAACCTTGGACAGAACCTCCTCTGTTTGGCTATCGATGACACCGGCAGAAGCGGCTGTCGTCACGTATACGATGATCACACAGAGGAAGAAGACGAGCAGTTTTTTTATAAAAATGCGATGCCCCCAATTATTAAAATGAGCGACCATTTTTGGACCCCCAAGGACTTTTCGTCCCCGCCTGCCCGCATCGCAATGTCCTCGCCGGGACAGCGTTTTTGGATTACACTCTTGACCAAAAAAGATCTACCCGGCTTTGTCCGTATCTGCTTACCAAGTTAAGTTTATGGCAATATTCGGCTCAAGCATCAAAATATCGTACTCAAACAGGATCATTTTGGCTACTTCAAGGTAATATTTAGTCCTGCTTGGTAACATCGGTGTTTCTACTATCCCCAAAAAGACAAGAAAAACACCACCAGAAAACCCACTGGAAAAGCGAGACGAGACAGGCGGTCGATCTTGCGTGCCAGTTCGCCCCGATTGCCATATATGAGAGAGGACGTTAAGATCACCTCGATCAGCGCCAGGAACACCATTACTGTGCTACCGAGAATAAAGTAGTCCATGCGCGTCATGTAGGGCAGGCGGGGAAGCAGATTCGTCAGTACAAAGCGATATGCGATCATGCTCAGTATGGAGCTCGTCGCCACTCCTATTTGCGAGGCTACTAGACTCGGATCAATCCAGAACGCTGCCCAAGACATTGCGACAATCACTGCCAACGGTAAGATCACTTGCCAGAAATAGAAGGGGAATCGGCGTTTGGCTTTGAACTCAAAGGCAAAACCAGCCGCTTTTACACCCGCAATAGGTTCATAGGGACGGACCCGACTCTCGTATTCCATTATGTCCCAGTCCGGCAACGACAACTCCCTGGAAATCCCACCGCCAGTCAGTTCCCTCTCGCTTTTCACGATACCGGGGACGAAAACCAGTTTATGTGTGGTGGATCCAGTGGCCACGAACTGGACCCTAAATTTGTGCCGATCCATCGGGAAATCAAACAGTTTGAGAAGCTGGATCACCTTAAAGACGTAGTGCTGGTCGTAGGTCACAGTCCCATCGGGGCTTACCCTAACGGTCTCCGGTAGTGACTTTCGAATAAATCCATGCTGGTTGGCCACCACAACCCGGGGATTCCAGATGCTATCCAGCGGTAGTATCCGTTCAGACGTCCCGCTCTGCGTCAGGCGCTTGTCTTGCCACCAAAGGCGGACGTACATATTCACACTGAAAGTTTGGGTAGCCTCGTCAATGTCTTCAATGTCCGCCATGAACACGAAAAATTGCACTCGCGTTGGTCCTTCTTCTCCTCCTGGGTAGCTCGCTGTGCTACTCTCCATTTTTCCTGCCAATGAAAAAGCAGGAAACGCAAGCAGGGTCGCCAACAGAGCCGTCAGGAACAATCTGCGGCTGCCAATCGGATGTTTCATCATAAAGTACTCCTCAACAGAAGCCGTCCCCATTGCTCCACGATTTGTGTTGAGGAGTTGAGATAAGGATTTAACTCCTCCATTGTTATTCCTTTTAAAGCGTCACGATCCGAGCTTGCTTACATACCACTTACCAGGTGAATTTAACTGCTAGGATCGGGCCGTGCATCAGCATATCGTACTTAAACACGTTGATCCCACTGCCGGTCTCGTAGTCCTGGTATAGAGCCCGATAACCACCCAAGAAGCCCACGTGTTTCCAGGGCTTCCAATGTATAAGGCTAATTGCATTCCAGGTGAAATCAGATGCGTCTCCAATACCAAACCCTCCAATGTCACCCCTTAGACTAAGCATCCACTTCTCGGATATTTGCCACTTGTATCGCAAACCTATTATGAGATCGAGCCAATCCTGGTTTGCTTCAATCTTTGGGGGGACTGGAAGGGGCCCCGGCCCCCCCACGGTATCTATATCAGTGTCCAAATCAGTATAACGGACACCTCCCAACCCTTCGAACATATGTCGACCCTTGTGGTAGAATCGATAAATGGCACCCAATTCAATCAATGTGTTCACAAAATCCACATTAATTGTGGCGGCCCTGGGACCCGGAGTTGTTATTGAATCGCCGATGTTTACGTAGCTGAGATCAAACAAAAACCCCCACTTCTCCTTGTAAAATCCCTCAAAATGGACCGTATATGCGGCCTCAAGTTTGTCGAAAATCTCATCAAAATCGAGCTTTAGAGACTGTGTCTGACCGCGCACTGTCATGTTACCGTCCATTTTAACTGCCCACAGATATAAGGGAGCCAGG
>JAUVTM010000186.1 GCA_030601545.1 Syntrophobacterales bacterium | reverse complement strand
AACCTCATGGGGCTGAGCCGGCTGTGTTACGGCAACTGCAGGGGGTGCTGTGGGCACGGCATGCTCCAGATAAAGAATCACGTCACCTTTGGTTATTCTGCCTCCTGGTCCGGTGCCGGCGATTTTGGAAACATCAAGGTTTTTTTCAGCCACAAGTCTTCGGACTGATGGGGCCAAGACCGGCTTTGCTGCTAGCGGAATCTCCGCAACCGGCTCAATAGTTGGCGGTTCAGGAGGCGGAGGGGGTGCGGCTGGGGCTATTTCTGCCACTTCCGCAGGAACGGGTTCTTCGACCACTTCAGGAGCGGCCTCCGTATCTATAGTGCCGACAACCGTTCCGATCGCCACCGTTTCACCCTGAGACACACTTATAGTTAAAAGTCCATCAGCTTCAGCCTCGATCTCGAGGGTGACCTTGTCGGTTTCAAGGACGAAAAGCGGTTCATCTTTGCGAACCAGATCGCCGTCCTTTTTGTACCACTGAGCCAGGGTCGCTTCCGTCACCGATTCTCCCACGCTAGGGATCTTAATCTCCAGTTTCATGGTTACTCCTGGGTGTGTTTGTGCTTAATGATGGCTTTTTGGCGGGTACGGTGACCCGCCCTACGTCTCTGTTGTTAATCGAGCAAGTTCGTAGGGCCGGTCACTGTACCGGCCTTAATGTCTAAAATGCTATTGTTAAGCAGTAATCAGTTCCGAGCTCACAGCGTAAAGGCTTTACGTATAACGTATAATTGATAACGAATAACTTCACTGCCCACTGCCAGCTGCTAGCTGCCTACTGCTTCTTACCCACTGCCTCCTCGATAATGGCCTCTTGCTGGCTTTTGTAGATGTTGTGAAAGCCAGTGGCCGGGCTCGCTGCCGCTTCTCTGCCTATATACTTGATGTGCTTTTCAACCAGGGATGCAATACGTGAACGGACGAAATTCCAACCTCCCATGTTTTCCGGTTCCTCTTGCACCCAGCACCATTCATTGGCCCGATTGTACTGAGCGATAACTTTTTCAAGTTGCTGTTCCGGGAAGGGGTAAAATTGCTCTAGTCGTATGATACCAATATCGGTTGCTTTCAGATCCTGACGTCTCTGAAAGAGTTCGTAGTAAATCTTGCCACTGCAAAAGAGGATGCGGCGGGCAGTTTTCTTATTGCCTTCATCATCAAGGACTTCTAGGAAGGAACCTGAGGTCATATCCGAGAGGCGAGAGACTGCAAGGGGATGGCGCAGCAGGCTCTTGGGCGTCATAACCACAAGGGGTTTGCGAAAATCACGTTTTACCTGGCGTTGCAGCAGGTGGAAATACTGGGCTGGAGTGGTGGGATTACAAACCTGGATGTTTTCCTCGGCACACAGCTGGAGAAAACGCTCCAATTTGGCGCTCGAGTGCTCCGGCCCCATTCCTTCGAAACCGTGAGGGAGCAGCAGGACGAGACCGCTCAACCGCTGCCACTTGGATTGACCACTGGATATGTACAGATCGATTACTCCCTGGGCGTTATTGACGAAGTCACCGAACTGTGCCTCCCAGATGGTTAGTCCCTGAGGTTGGGCGAGGGAGTACCCATACTCGAAGCCGACGACACCAGCTTCGGAAAGCAAGCTGTCATAACAGTAGAACGGTGCCTGCCCTTTGCCTAGAGAATTAAGAGGTACGAAAGTATCACCCGTTTTCGTATCTACCAGAGAGCTGTGTCTCTGGCTGAAGGTGCCTCTACGACTGTCCTGGCCACTCAAGCGAACGGGAATGGCTTCCGTTACCAGAGAAGCAAAAGCAAGAACTTCTCCGTTCGCCCAATCGATTCCCGCGCCGTTCTCCACTGCTTCCAGCCGTTTATTCAGCAGGGTTGCCAGTTTCGGGTGAAGTGAAAAATCTTTCGGCACCTTATTCAACTTGCGGGCAAGTGAGCGAAGTTGCTTTGCTGGTACTCCTGTTTTTAACGCTTTATGAGAATACTCTCCATGTATGTCGTTCCAGTTTTCATAATAGTCAACCTTGGGGAGGACGCACCGTTTTTCTCGCATGGTGGTAAAGGACGCCTCCAGGCGCTCTTTAATTCCAGAGTCAATGTCTTTGATCTCATCCTCGCTAACAATGTTTTCAGCAAGCAGTTGTGCGCCATAGATTTTATATAAAGGCGGTCTTTCTCTGATGCGCTCGTACATCTGCGGTTGAGTAAAATAGGGCTCATCCCCCTCATTGTGGCCATAGCGCCGGTAGCAGACCAGATCAATGACCACATCCTTGCCGAATTCCATGCGGTAATCGCAGGCGAGTTTGGTGACGTGAACAACGCTTTCCGGGCTCTCTCCGTGGACGTGGAAGATAGGTACCATGAGCATCTTGGCAACGTCAGTGGAGTAACGCGTAGAGCGGGCATCATCAGGCAGTGTGGTGTAGCCAATCTGGTTGTTGATAATAATATGCACAGTGCCCCCGGTGCTGTATCCTTCCAACTGGGACATATTTAACGTCTCGGCGACAACACCCTGACCGGCGAAAGCGGCGTCACCGTGGATGAGAAGCGGCAGCACCAGCCTGTGTCCCGTGCTTCTCCCAAAGATATCCTGCCTGGCGCGAACGAACCCTTCGACCACCGGATTTACCGATTCCAGGTGGCTGGGGTTGTTGACGAGCAACATCCGTACTGAGCGGTCGTTGACTGTGGTAATATCAGCCAGATAGCCATTGTGGTATTTGACATCTCCGGCGCCAAATATGGTATCGGGATCGTAATTGCTCTCAAACTCGCAGAAAATCTCCTCGTAAGATTTTTCAAGGATATTGACCTGGACATTGAGCCGGCCGCGATGGGCTATTCCTAAAATAATTTCTCGACATCCCTGCGCAGCTACATGTCCAACCAGCGAATCCAACATGGGAATGAGCGCTTCCGCCCCTTCCAGGGAAAAGCGTGTCTGTCCCAGATATTTCTTATGCAGGAACTGCTCGAACAGGGAGGCCTGGTAGAGTTTGTTAAGAATCCGGGCCTTCTCTTCCTTCGCCAACACAGGTCGATTCCGGCTTGGTTCCATGCGCTCTTGCAACCACCGGCGCTCAGCGGGATCTTGCAGGTGCATGTACTCCACCCCAACTGAGCGACAATAGGTTTTTTTGAGAGCCTTAAGTACTTCGCTCAGGACCACCAGGTTTTTGCCCGGGAAAAGCTGGGTATAGAACTCCCGCTCAAGATCGTCTTCTGTAAGATTGAAGGCTGTAGGATTCAGGAGAGGATGATCAGTGGGGCAGGCCACAAGCGGATCCAGACAGGCCAACAAGTGGCCGAGATCACGATACCGATGGGTCAGTGCCTCCACCTGCGACTGTCGAGAGACCTGGTCCTCATCACAGACCAGAACGACCTCGGACTCTCTGGCAGAGGCCAACTCGAAACCTTGGAAGAAAAACTGCCAATCCCGGGAAACCTTGCGGGGATCAGACTTCCACTGTCGGTACTGCTCATCAATGAATTCGGCATTCCAAGCCCCGGTTAAAACCATAGTTGTTCCACCTCAAAAAGTGCCTAAAATGATCTAAAGTAGGGCCGATCTCCGTATCGGCCAATATAGACATTATACCGTCTAGGCGGGTACGGAGACCCGCCCTACATCCATTTGTGCCATGAGAATTGATATTCTTCCCAATCCACAACTAACCCAGACCTCACTGGGTTCATGACCATATATTCAGCGGTTTTTGCCAAGTCCTCTTCTGTTCGTAAGGCATGATCGTAAAAGCCCCTTTGCCAAAAAGGACCTTCAAATTCACTTTTACGCAAGAGATTGCCAGTGAACTTTTTCCAGGCACTTATGATGTCTATGAGGTTGCCGCTCTTGGGCGCAATTAAAAGGTGAATATGGTCAGGCATAAGGCAGTAAGCAAGAATGTCAGTCCGCTCTGCAATGAAGTCGGAACCCAGGGTGTCGATAAGCTGCGTTGCCAAGTCGTGGTTATGGAAAATATCCTGACGGTTAGCTGTACAAATCGTAATTGAGAAGACCTGCCCAGCTTCCTCATAAATTGGTCGGGGTAGGCGGATATTCTTCCTTTTTCTTATACTCATTGGTACAAATCTCGTAGGGCCGATCTCCGTATCGGCCACTAAAACCCATCTTTTAAAGCAAGCTTCTTGAACCACTTCACCACCAGTTCAGTAACCTCCTGTCGTTGCGCATCTTGGCTGAACATGTGATCAGCATCTGGAATTATCGCTAGTTCCGTATCTACAGGTTTGTACTGGTGGAGTCTATACGCGTCCTTTAGAAATTGAGGAATATAAGGATTAGCTATTCACGGACTTGAAAGATTGTAAACCAATAGGAAGTGTATGAACAATCAAAATCGCACTCCACGGACCTTCATGAACGCCAATCGATATATTCTAACATAATCGGCAACGATTTCAAGTAGATAACTACAAGGCAAAAGGCGAAAGGCTCCAGGCTCAAGGCAATCTACTTTT
>JAUVTM010000089.1 GCA_030601545.1 Syntrophobacterales bacterium | reverse complement strand
GAGGTGCCGGTGAATTTCTCCGCCGCCATTATAACGGAAGGAGGCCAGGCGATTGGTAGCGTCGGCATCTTTACTGACCTGCGTGAGCACGAACGGATGCGGAGGGAGTTGGACGACTTGCGGGAGAACGAGCGGATGCGGCTGGAGCTGGAAGAGACCCAGAGGCAGTTGGTGCAAGCTGAAAAGATTACTTCTCTGGGGCGGTTGGCAGCTGGTGTGGCTCATGAAATCAATAATCCCCTTGCCGGCGTGCTCATATATGCTGACATGCTGATGAAGGAGCTCGAGGGCAACGAACAGTGGCGGCAGGACCTGCAAGAAATAATTAACCAGACCCTGCGTTGCAAACAGATTGTCGCCCGGTTGTTGGAATTCAGTAGGCAGTCATTGGACGAGCGGGTTCTTTTTGATGTCAATGAGATTATTGGCCAGAGCGTAGAGCTTCTGCAACACCAGTCCCTTTTTCACAATGTCGAGATCATACAAAACCTGGAAAGCGATCTGCCTCAGATTTTAGGAAATCCTGGTGAACTCGAACAGGTCTTCACCAACCTCATGCTCAACGCCACAGATGCCATGGAGAGTACGGGCAAGATTACAATTATCAGTAGATCAGAGCCGGAAGCGAAAAAGGTGGTTTTAGCATTCACCGACACGGGCCCGGGTATTTCACCCGAGGTCAGAGAGAAGATATTTGAACCGTTTTTTACCACCAAGCCGGTCGGAGTCGGAACCGGTCTAGGGCTTTCCGTAGTCTACGGGGTCATTCAGCGGCATGGCGGCAGCATAGAGGTGGAGACCCCCCCTGATGGCGGCGCCACCTTCATTATCAGGCTGCCCCTTGAGACCCCTGAGGTTAACTCCCAGGTGGCGGAGTCCGATTTGGCAGGTTAGCATAAATTGTAGGTCGGATCGTTCCCGCCTCAGCGGGGTTGATCCGACAGAAAAAGGGAACTGGGCAAAACAGGGCAAACATGTCTGTACAGGAGACGGTATTAGTAGTTGACGACGAGAAAGTGATCCTGGACGGTTGTAGGCGCATTCTCAGTCCTGAAGGGTTCCGGGTCCTGACTGCGGTAAACGGCCAGGTTGCTCTAGAGGTGCTTGACAGTGAGGCCACCAATGTTATCTTGTGTGACCTGAAAATGCCGGTCATGGGAGCCCTTGAAGTATTAGAAGAAGTAGGCCAGCGCTACCCCGATATCCCAGTAATTATAATAACCGGCCACGGCACAGTGGAGAGTGCTGTGGATTGTATGAAGAAAGGGGCTTACGATTTCATAACCAAACCGTTCAGGGCCGACCATGTCGTTCTGGTGGTGAAAAGAGCACTGGAGAAGCAGGCGTTGGAACGTCGGACCCGCCAACTCCAAGAAGAGCGGGCCAGAAACCTCTACGATCTCGCCACTGAGCAGAGTCGCATTCGCACCATTGTAAACTGCATGGCTGACGGGGTGCTGGTAACTAACCGGGATTTTGAGGTTGTCCTCTTCAACCCTGCCCTTATGAGACTATTGGAACTTAAACCACCATCGGCCCAACCTGCGGTACTCTCCGACCTATTGGGAGATAAAGTTCTCGTTGAGGCTCTCCAGACCCTGCTGGCAAAACCGGGAAATGAGACAGAACTGATTTCCCAGGAACTGCAGCGGGGTCGAACTCACCTCCGCGCCCTGTCGGCCCTTATCTATGGACCTGACCGCGAAGTGCTCGGAACTATCACCGTACTCCATGATATTACCTCCTTCAAGGAACTGGACGAAATGAAGTCCAATTTTGTCCACCAGGTATCCCACGAACTGCGTACACCCCTCTCCGCCATCAAGCAACAGCATAGCGTAATTCTAGACGGCCTGGCCGGGGAATTAACCGCCAAACAGAGAGAGTTATTGAAGCGCGGCCAGGATAGGATACAGGGGCTATTGGACATGATCAACGACCTGCTTGACGTGGCCCGGATTGAAAGTGGCCATGGAGTCCAGCAGCAAGTGGTGCTGAACCTGGCAGACATCTTGCGCGAAACGGTGGCCCTGCTGGAATCCAAGGCTGAGGAGCGGGGGCTTTCACTTGAACTGGAGCTGCCGCCGGAGCTGCCGATGGTGCAGGCGGATGCACGCAGCATGGAGGAAGTGTTCACCAATCTGATCAGCAACGGTATCAACTATACTCCAGATGGGGGCACGGTTACTGTTTCAGCAATTCCGCATGGAGAATACCTGGAGTTCAGGGTAAGCGACTCCGGTGTAGGAATCGCGCCGGAAGAAATTCCAAAGATATTTGACAAGTTCTACCGGGTGAAACATCCTGAGACGAGACAGGTAATTGGAACAGGTCTGGGTCTTTCTATTGTCAAAGGGATCATTGAGGCGCACCGTGGTTCAGTGGAAGTGGAAAGTAAACCCGGGGTAGGAACCACCTTTCGAGTGTTGCTCCCCACTATCTCTGGAGGTAAGCTTATCGATTATGGCCAAGAATGAGAAAAAACCCGAGGTCCTCGTAGTGGATGATGAAGCAGTGGTACGCGCAGGCATCTCTCGGGTTCTAGCGCAACAGGATCTGTCGATTCACACTGCTGCCGACGGTAGTGAAGCCCTGGCAATCATGGCACAACATCCAATCAATATCGTTTTGTTGGATATCAAAATGCCAGGCATGGACGGGATGGAGGTCCTAAAGCACCTCCGGGCAACCTATCCTGAAACGGTGGTTATCATGATAACCGGGCATCCCACCATACGGAGCGCAGTTGAGTGCACCCAGCTGGGTGCCCTGGACTACCTGGTGAAACCCTTCAGAGTTGATGACCTCGAAACCCTCGTCCTAAAAGCCCAAGAACAAGCGATTTTGGCGATAAAATCCGAGGCCGCTCCTGAGGAAGAGGAAACGGTCGGAGAGGTTCCATACATCGTAGGAAATAGTGAGGCCATACGTGAGGTCTTCTCTACAATCAGGCGAGCCGCCCCGAGTGATAGTACCGTGCTTCTCACCGGGGAAAGCGGCACAGGGAAAGAACTAGTAGCCCGGGCAGTCCACACCCTTAGCGATAGGGCAAACAAAGAATTCGTGCCGGTGGATTGTTCCGCCTTGGTTGAGAGCCTTCTGGAGAGTGAACTATTCGGCCATGTCAAAGGTTCTTTCACTGGAGCTTTCCAGACCAAACACGGTCTTTTCGAACTTGCCAACCACGGTACCTTTTTCTTTGACGAAATCTCGAATCTAAGCCTTAACATCCAGGCAAAGCTGCTCAGGGTAATCCAGGAGCGGGAATTCATGAAAGTGGGCACCCAGAAGCGCGTCAAATTGGACATCCGCATCATTGCCTCCTCGAATCGTGATCTCAAGGAGGCCATAAAAGAAGGCGCCTTTCGGGAGGACCTCTACTATCGTCTCAGTGTTATTCCCATAAAATTGCCGCCTCTTCGTGATCGAACTGGTGACGTGCCGCTCCTCGTGGACCATTTTCTTAAATTGCACTCTCAGAAAAGAAACGGACGACAGCGGTCCGTGTCCAAACGAGCCTTGGAAATGCTCTCGGCCTATCCATGGCCGGGTAACGTTCGGGAGTTGGAGCACACCATCGAACGGATCCTTATCCTGGAGGACTGTGATGTAATCGAACCAGAGCACCTACCCGCTTTTATCAGCCAGAGACAGGGTGAGTTCCAGGTGTTCAAAGAAGAGAGCTTCAGCCTAGAGGAGCTCGAAAAACGGTACATCCAGTTCATCCTGCGTCAGACCAAAGGTAAGCGGCAGGAGGCGGCTCGTATTTTGGGTATTAACCGAAAGACTCTCACCAGTAAGATAAAGAAATACGGTCTGCGGGTAAATTGGTAACGAATGAGGTATTTTTACCCAATAACAAAATTATTGAGATAAAACAGAAGCTTACAAGGTTGACCCTCCAAAGTGCGGGGTATATCCCCCGGTTCACTTCCCTGATTCTTCCTACCCCATCCAGTTTATATTATTGAAATAATTAAATTTTATGGAATTGCTATTAATAGGCACAGGGTTTGCTCAAGGAAGAAGTGTCGGTTGATGAGTGGTCATCTTCCCTTCTAAACATAAACAGGCAGAAACCAGTGGCAGAGTGTGGAACTTTGTTGATCGGTGAACCTGGGTGCAAGCTCGCAACCGAGCTAGACCCGTGGGTAGTCGACAAGGGTTACAAGGTCAGGGCGGTAGAAAATATCAAGGATGTTTTCCTCACCCTCCAGTGTGAGAAGATCAATGTCCTCGTCATGGATGTTTGCCTGCCTGAGGAGATAGGCTGTGAGGCCATTTCCATAATCAAGAGTATATACCGTGATTTGCCCATCATTGTTACCACTGACGAGAACAACCCCGAACTGGAGAGTAGTGTCAGACAGACTGGCATTTTCTACTATCACGTGAAGTCTTTTGGAATGGACGAGCTCATCCTCGCCATTTCCAATGCCATGGCGCGCTCGGCAAGGCAGGAATAAGGGAGGTTTTATGCAGATGGAGAAAAAATTAACGTCGGGAGAATTCCTAGTGCTGGCGGAAATGGAGCCTCCAAAGGGGGTAGATGTTTCTTCAATGTTGGCCAGCGCCACCAGAGTGCGGGGTAGGGTGGATGCATTTGTGGTTCCGGAGATGAGCAATGCCGTTATGAAAATGAGCTCCCTCGGCGCGGCTATGCTCTTGGAGAACAAAGGATTAGAGACCGTCGTGCAGCTCTGCTGCAGGGACCGGAACCGACTGGCCCTGCAGGCGGACCTGCTTGCAGCCCAAGCGTTGGGGGTGGCAAACGTTATGGCCGTCACCGGGGAGGATCCAACCTATGGGGACCATCACCGCGCCCGGGCGGTTTACGATATCGATCTCATTGAACTGCTGGAAGCCATACAAACTCTTCAGAGTGGGCGAGATATGGCAGGAGTTGAGCTCAACGGCGCCCCGAATTTCCTCGTTGGTTCCACGGTAAATTCCGGGGCCAGTGGCGGCGCTCTCGATATGGAGCTGGCGGAACTGGATAAGAAAGTAGCCTCAGGCGCCACGTTTTTTGTGACTCCCCCCGTTTTTGATCTGGAATCTTTTTCCGGGTTTATGAAGAAGGCTGCCAATCGGCAGGCCAAGATCATCCCTACTGTACTCCTGCTGAAATCAGTTGGTATGGCACGTTACATCGGTCGTCATCTCGATAACGTCAGCATACCGAGTGAGGTCATAAGTCGTATTCAGAAGGCTCAAGACAAGGTGCGTGAATGCGTCGACATTGCCGCGGAATTGGTTTCCGGCCTCAAGAATATGGGCTGCAGCGGTGTGCTTATCGTCCCACTCGGCTGGGAACACAAACTGCTGGACATCTTGGACGGAGCAAAAACGTAAGAATTCCACTTCGAACCCGTACAGGAAAAAACCATGGCGAGCAAAAAGAAAAAGCAAAAAGCGAAAAAAGGTAGCACTACCAAGACCGTTGGCTCAGTGATGGTTGTGGGTGGCGGAATCGCCGGCGTCCAGGCAGCCTTAGACCTGGCCAATTCCGGTTACTATGTTCACTTAGCGGAACATTCTCCAGCCATCGGTGGGGTTATGGCGCAGTTAGACAAGACCTTCCCCACCAACGACTGCTCCATGTGTATTCTATCCCCTAAACTGGTGGAGTGCGGGCGGCATCCTAATATTATACTCCATACCTGTACCGAACTAGAAAGCGTTACCGGTGAACAAGGCCATTTTCAAATTACGCTGCACCAGAAACCCCGATTCATTAGCCTGGACAAATGTACCGGCTGTGGCGACTGTGCCGAAGTGTGTCCCGTGAGTGTGCCTAGTGAATTCGACCAGGGCCTCGGCAGCAGAAAAGCCATTTTCAAACCTTACGCCCAGGCCATTCCAGGGGGATACATGATCGAAAAGCTCGATAGATCCCCCTGCACCAACGGTTGCCCCGGCCAGGTCAACGCTCACGCCTATGTGGCCCTCATCGCCCAAGGCAAATACCGAGAAGCCATGGAGGTTATCCTCCGAACCCTCCCATTTCCGGGAGTCATCGGTCGTATCTGTCCCCACCCTTGCGAGACGGAGTGTCGGCGGGGCGAAGTGGATGCGCCCGTCTCCATCTGTGCCCTGAAGCGTTTTGTGGCTGACCAGGTGGATATTGAGGAGCTGCCGCTGCCCGAAATCGAGAAAAGGGATGAAAAGGTGGCTATCATTGGCTCCGGCCCGGCAGGGCTGACTGCTGCTTACTTTCTTGCCCTGGACGGGTATGAAGTCACCGTATTCGAGGCCTTACCGGTGGCCGGCGGCATGTTGCGGGTAGGTATCCCAGACTACCGGCTGCCGCCCGAAGTCCTGGATAAGGAAATCCAGGCTGTCACCCGACTCGGGGTTAAGATAGAACTCAATACGGCTCTTGGGCGGGACGTCACCGTTGATGGTCTCTTCTCAGAAAGCTATAAAGCGATCTATCTTGCCATCGGTGCCCATAAGGATCTGAGGCTCAACATCGCAGGAGAGGACGCTGAGGGTGCGATTCCCGGCGTCGAGTTTCTCCGGCGGGTCAATCTGGGCGAACTTACAAAATTATCTGGTCGGGCAGTAATAGTGGGTGGGGGTGACGTGGCCATTGATGCGGCTCGCTCGGCGCTGCGGCTGGGAGCCGAGAAGGTCACCATTCTCTATCGACGGACCAGGACCGAGATGCCCGCCAGGGAAAATGAGGTGGAAGATGCCTTGGCCGAGGGCATAGATATCCAGTACCTCACCGCGCCCAACAAGATTGCCACCAAAGAAGATCGGGTCTGCGGTATCGAGTGCCTACGCATGGAGCTGGGAGAGCCGGACGACAGCGGTCGTCGGCGCCCCATCCCGGTGCCGGGAAGCGAGTTTATTCTGGAGACGGAAGTGGTCATTCCGGCCATTGGCCAAGAACCTGATGGTTCCTTTTTGGCTGAAGAGGCAGAGCTGGAACTGAGTCGGCGGAACACCATCGTTGTGGACCCGGTCACCTACGCCACTAGCAGAGATGGGGTCTTTGCCGGCGGTGATGCCCACACCGGTCCCGGGATAGCCATCGGTGCGGTGGCTGCCGGGAGGGAAGCAGCCGTGTCAATCTCCCGTTACCTTCAGGGCGAAGACCTGCGAGCAGGGCGGGAGCCCGGAGAAATTCCGCAAGATAATTTCAGGCCGATTCCTGAAGATATCGAGACCAGACCCCGGGTTGAGATGCCTCTGGTGGCCATGGCCGATAGGACTAAGAGTTTTGCCGAAGTAGAGCTGGGACTCAGCGAAGAACAGGCCAGGGCCGAGGCCGAAAGATGCTTCGATTGTATGTCCTGCTGTGAGTGCTTCGAATGCGTGGCCGCCGGCAAGGCCGAGGCAGTGGATCATAGTATGCAGGAGATGGAGGTCAAGGTAGAGGTGGGCTCGATTATTGCCGCGCCCGGCTTTCAGGCCTTCGATCCCAGCCTGTACGAGACATACAATTACACCACATTTCCCAATGTGATCACCAGCATGGAGTTCGAGCGTATCCTGAGCGCTTCCGGCCCATACCAGGGCCATCTTGTCCGGCCCTCCGACCACAAGGGGCCGAAGAAGATTGCCTGGCTTCAGTGCGTCGGCTCTAGAGACATCAATCAGTGTGACCACGGATACTGCTCCGGGGTCTGCTGCATGTACGCCATCAAAGAGGCGGTGATTGCCAAAGAACACAGCAAGGAGGCTTTGGATACCGCCATATTTTTCATGGATATGCGCACCTACGGCAAGGACTTCGACCGTTACTACAATCGAGCCGAGGAGGAGACCGGGGTACGCTTCATCCGTTCTCGGGTGCACAGTGTGGAGAGGGTGGCCAGCACCGACGATCTCGAGCTTACCTACACCACTGAGGAGGGCACGTTCGAGACTGAAATC
>JAUVTM010000267.1 GCA_030601545.1 Syntrophobacterales bacterium | reverse complement strand
TCCTTATGCGGTCTGTTTGTTCGCTGAACGATGTCCTTTTCTGACTTCACTCTTTTGTTTCATCGTAGCACTCCGAGAACTACGTATCTTAGAGCGATCACGGCTTCCCTGAAAAGAAAGATCTTGGCTTCCCTTCTGCATAACGTGTTTGGACAAAGCACAAATAGTTGGGTATTGAAAAAGATCGACGATGGATACCTCGTCTCCTACTTTCTCCTGTATTTTGCTGTAGACTTTGACTGAGAGTAATGAGTTTCCGCCAACATCAAAGAAGTTATCGTGAATACCCACCTGCTTTATACCGAGAACCTGGCTCCAGATGTCGGCTAATAACTTTTCGATGGATGTGCGAGGTGACACATAGGTATTTTCTAGTTCTGGTCTGGATCCATCAGGCTCAGGGAGTCCCTTGCGATCCACTTTACCATTAGGCGTCAATGGCAACGTCTCAATAAACACGAATGCACTGGGTACCATGTAGTCCGGAAGTGTTTCCATGAGGGAATTACGCAGCATGCTGGTGCTTAACGTCACGTCCGAATCGGCCACCACATAGGCCACGAGACGTTTGTCATTCGGGCTGTCTTCTTGAGCCAAAACAACCGCATCGCGCACCGCTGGATGCTGGGCCAACACACTCTCGATTTCCCCCAGCTCAATACGAAAGCCACGAATTTTGACTTGGTGATCAATGCGGCCTAAGTACTCAATATTGCCATCCGGTAGATAACGTGCCAGATCGCCGGTCTTATAGAGTCGCTCCCCAGGGGTCGTGCTGAAAAGATTGGGAATAAATCTCTCGGCTGTTAGATCGGGACGGTTGAGATAACCCCGCGCTAAACCCGCACCACCAATATGCAGCTCGCCGGAAACACCGGTCGGAACGGGGTTTAAATATGGATCAAGCAGATAAACTTGGAGGTCCGGAATGGGACGCCCGACGGGGCTCCCTCTCATCGCATGTCTTGCATCGACGGTCCCTGCGGACTTCAATGTTAATGGGAAATAGGTGACATGTACGGTGGTCTCCGTGATGCCGTACATATTAATCAGTTGCGGTCGGTGGTCCCCATGCCGCTCAAACCAAGGTCGTAAGCTGTCTATCACCAGAGCTTCACCACCGAAAATGACGCATCGCAAGGCCAGCGGTCGAATCTTATCCGGCTGTTCCTGTTCTACTTGAGCAAGTTGAAAAAACGCTGAAGGCGTTTGATTGAGGACTGTTACACCTTCTCTGTACAACAGTTCATAAAAGGCTCCAGGCGAACGGGTGATCCAGTACGGCACAACGATCAGCCGACCACCATAGAGGAAGGGACCCCATATTTCCCACACCGAAAAGTCGAATGCATAAGAATGAAATAATGTCCATACATCATCTTCGTTGAAGTGAAAGCACACCTGTGTGGCAGATAGAAGCCGACTTACATTGCCGTGGGTGATCAGTGTCCCCTTCGGCCTACCTGTTGATCCCGAAGTATAAATAACATAGGCCAGATGCTCGGGCTGTGGGTGGTTTATCGGGTTTTTCTTACTTTGAATAGCGACCATCTTCCAGTCACGATCCAAACATAGAATCTTGATATCACTTGCAGGCAACGCTTCCAATAACGCGACTTGCGTCAGTAATACCTGCGCTCCACTGTCTTGGAGCATAAAGGCCAACCGCTCCTTTGGATAGCTTGGATCTAAGGGGACGTAGGCTCCTCCGGCCTTGAGAATGCCAAGCAGGCCCACGATCATTTCCAAGGAACGGTTCACGCAGATGCCTACCAAAACGTCCGGCCCGACTCCCAATGTCTGTAAGTAATGGGCCATCTGATTGGCCCGGGCATTGAGCTCGGCATAGGTCAGGTTTTGGTCCTCGAAAGAGACGGCTGTGGCCTCAGGTGTTTTGGCAACCTGAGCCTCGAATAGCTGATGAAGGCACTTGTCCGGCGGGACTACAGCCTCACTGACGTTCCAGTCGATGAGTAGCTGATGACGCTCCGCGTCTGTTAGCAATGGTAGATCTGCTATCCGTCGATCAGGGGTAGAAACAATGCCTTCGAGTAAGGCCTCGAAATGATCTACCAGCCGCGCTGCCGTGGCCCTTTCAAACAGATCGGTATTGTACTCCAGTGATCCCTCTAACGTCCCACTCCCGTGCTCTCTCATATCCAGAGTTAGATCAAACTTCGCTGTCCCCGCTTCCATCACCATGGGTTGCAATTCCAGCCCCGGTAGCATCAATTCGTCCATCGGCGCATTCTGCAATGCAAACATAACCTGAAACAATGGCGAATGACTCATATCCCGCACCGGCTGCAATTCATCCACCAGACGCTCAAAGGGGAGATCCTGGTGGGCATAAGCCCCCAAGGCCGCTTCCTTGGTGCGGGCTAATAGCACCTGAAATGTCGGATTGCCGGACAAGTCAGCCCTCAACACCAAGGTGTTGACAAAAAATCCGATCATTTTCTCAATATCGGCTCGGTTGCGGTTGGCGATGGGTGAACCCACAGCAAATTTTGTATGTCCGGTGTATCGGTAAAGAAGAACCTGGAAGGCTGCCAACAAAGTCATGAATAATGTCACCCCGGCCCCATGGCTTAGGGCATGAAGCCCCTCGGTCACCTCCGCGGACACCGTTACAGGGTGACGCGCCCCCCGGAAGCTTTGCACTGCTGGGCGCGGGTGGTCGGTGGGGAGCTCCAGTACAGGAGGTAAGCCCTCTATCTGCTGCTTCCAATAGGCCAACTGTTGCTCCAAGACCTCACCCTGAAACCATTCCCGCTGCCAGTGGGCAAAGTCTGCATACTGGAGGGGCAGTGGCGGCAAGGGCGACGGCCGCCCTTCAACGAAGGCGGGATAGAGGGCGGTTAGTTCCTCGACAAACACCCCCAGCGACCAACCATCAGAGACAATGTGG
>JAUVTM010000033.1 GCA_030601545.1 Syntrophobacterales bacterium | reverse complement strand
CCTCCATGCTACGCAAGTCGCGTATAGACGTTTTACCAATTACCATGGAACATGCGCTGGCAGCCGGAGCGCTCCCCGGTCCTCATCTTGATCCCTTTGACCGGATGTTGATCGCTCAAGGGCAAATTGAGGGATTGCCGATCGTAACCTCAGACCATGCGTTTAAGCAATATCCTATTAAGATTATATGGTGAGCACTGTTAGCCCTCGGATGTATATACTCCAAGAGTTCAAAAATTCCGACAAAGTCAACTTTGTTGTGATCAGGGACAAATTATACTTATTGGTTTCTCCGCAATATACCCGCGATTACAGAGGTCTAGAAGCTCCTGTTCGCGGTCTCTCTTCGTGGTCCATTGATTCAACATCGAAAACCTGCTCCTCAGGGCCAGTCTATGTATGATTTATAATTTCAGACCTGCCCTTTGGAATTCAGCCTCTTCTATATTTTGAATAACGCCTATGTATTTAGCTCCGCACGATAACTACATGTTCCCTCTCGCCTCAAGAGACTGTATCGCAATTCGTCATCCCGGCCAAGTCCCGCAAAGCGGGACGCGAGCCGGGATCCAGAAAGAACCTGATTATATTGAACTTTCACTGGATTCCGGATCTCGTCCACCTTTGGCGGACTCGTCCGGAATGACGGGTTCGCCGAATTGTGACATAGTTTCCAAGGGGAAAAGAGATTTTTGCGGAGTTAGGTGCATAGGCGTTTTGTATAATATCAATAGCCTTACGCCCTGAGCCTGTTGCCTTGAGCCCCCAAAAAAGGTGATGGGAATCATCTTCTTCCCATTGCTCTTTTTTTTGTCTGTATTACACTCTTCTTTGGCTTCATTGTTTTCTTGCCGAAAATGGCAAATTGTAACCACTTGAAGGCAAACTTGAGTAACTCCGTCTCATCAGTCCGGATTCGGGAGACGGTCCTTTTGTCAATCTGAAATAGAGTCAGCAATCTGCTTTCGAAAACAAACTTCCTGAACATATCCAGGTTGTAACAGGCCATGAAGTACATCTTGAGCTTTTCATCAGTTATGGGCGGAGGGGTGTTGTTTTCTTTACTGGACTGATTTATCGCCATCCACAGACCGTTCATCTCGTTGTAAAGCTCGAGCCCCTGGTTCTCCAGCCACTCCTTATCCGTCCACTCTTTTTCCTCGTGGAATCCAAGACAGTGTGGCTCTTTTACCAAAAAGTGTTGTTCCTTCACTATGCCGCCAACGTATTTAGCAGCTCGCGCCACAGGGTAAAGACGGCAGGCGCCAGGTCGATCCTCGTAAACAGTACAGCCCTCGGACTGTAGAAAAGGACAAGTCCTCTTGGAATCTTTTGTCATCTTGAGCATCAACATCGGTAAGCCGCAATTGTGTCTGACCTCGTCAGTAGTGTGTCGATCCAAGAAATCACTAGAGGAGACCCCCAACCTGTTTTTGAGACGCAACACATCGTAAGGGGCAAGGGCAAGATCGAGATCGGAGCAGCATTTAGTGAAGCAGGGAACACCGGGGTGGCAAGCGAAGGAGAATTTACCGTCCACCATGGGCTCCATGCTGCTTTTTTCTAGGTCTTTCTTATCTAGAATGTTGTCTGTCATCTCTCTTCCTCAGCAATTGTTGTCGGGTGAACTCCGCCGGAGGCGGAAACCACCCGACCTACGTTCTAAACTTTTTAGGCACTTTAGACATTCTAGGCATTTTAGCTCATTTATTCTCCTACTTCCCGCTCAGCCACAGTTTTCAGCCAGGTGAAGGCAAATTGCAGGAGGGCAAGATCGTCGGTTTTCAATATATCCTGGTCAACTGAAGGCTGGTCTACCATTTCGTAAAGTTTTTCCTTGAAAACCTGTTCTCTGAAACGGTCGAGATCGTAACAAGCAAGATAGAAGATGTCGACACCCCCAGGATATTCTTTTCTCCAACTGGTCAGCTTTTCGTCTTCAGTGACTTCTGCAAACCTCTGATTCCACTCATTATATGGTTGAAGACCCTGATCCTCGAACCAGTCTCGTAAGTGCCAGACCGTGTCGTCCTCGAGGCCCAGACAACGAGTGGAATCCACAAGGGGTATGAATTCCGTACCTGATTCATTGGTATCCATGGGGTACATCCGGCAAGACCAGGGACGCTGTTCACGTATCCCACAACCCTTCTCTCCCACAAAGTAGCACCTTTCTTGGTTTTCTTCGTCCATTTTGAATTGGACAGCCGGGAGGAAGGTTTGCGGTGCTAACAGTGTCTTGGTGTATTTCTCGAGGAACTCAGTGCTGGAAATTCCGAGACGATTCTTCATCTGGACAATGTCGTAAGGTGTGAGCAGAATGTTCACATCCTGGCAGCACTGGGTAAAACAATCAATTCCGGGATGACAACTAAAATGAAAAGTATCCTCAAGGCCAAGAACCTTGTTGGTTTCGTTCATCTGCCATTCTCTTTTCGTCTGGGTAGAGTTCAGATCAGAGTAAATCATATGAATTTCATTTTGGGGGGCTCTTTCTCTTGCCGAGCGTGGCATTGAAGTTGCGGAGTCTGGGACTGGTGCGGATGTACTTCTCCACCAGATTCAAAGTGGCCTGATCCTCGCACAGAATGTCGGTGCAACGACAGAGTCTCTTGCACTTGTCGCAAATGTAATACTCGTCAAGTAGATTGCCGCATGAACAGTAGGGCTCCATGACCAGTTCGCCATCTTCGAGGTAAGCGTAAAAGGCGCCAAGTTCTTCAGGGCCTGCGTCCTTTGAGATTTCACTCATCGCGTCTTCTCCTTAGGTGTTCTCTTCGACCAAGGGGTAGTATCGAATCTCTTGTTGTGTGGTCAACGGGAAATTACTAGTTTGAGATAAAAATAACAAGCTATTATAACCCCCATTTGCCAAAAGAACCAGAGATTTGTGAAAGGGCATAGGGCATGGGGAGATTATTGCGAATTTCGGATTTCGAATTGCGAATTTACAAATTGCCTACTGGATTCTGCCTACTGGAGTCTATGAAATCCCAAACTCCAAGCATCAAGTTTTAAAGCACCAAATTACAAACAAATCTCAAATTCCAATATCAAATGACCAAAACAGGTTTTGAATTTTGAATTTTGGTAATTGTTATTTGTTTGATATTTGAGATTTGTGATTTGGAATTTTTAGTCACTCCAGCAGACTTCCGCATGAAGGAAAGACGTCAAAAGCCCCCTCTGGGGGTGGCTCAAAGCCGGGTCCTCAGGGGCCCGGATTCTTTACTCAGCCACAGCCAGTTTTCTCTTGGGGGGAGTAGTTGGAGCAAGTTTAAAAGAGTTGGCGATCTGCCTGACCCGTGGATCTTTATCGTTAGCATAGTTGGCCAGCACCTCAGCCACCCGCGGATGATTAATTTGTGCCAGAGCCAAGGCTGCTGTGGCGCGAATGTCAGCGCTGTGTCGCTGGCGCCGGAAGAAGCCCTTGGACGCTAGGAGTTTTGCCAGAGGCTCAATGCTGGCAGAATTGGCTATCAAACCTAAAGATTGGCAGCAGGCAACAACCAGTTCCTCATTCTTGGCTGACTGCATTATGGAGACGAGCTTTTCATTGGTTGCCGGTGGTCTGAGCTTCCCCAGGAGCTTGGTGGCAGCAACCGCCACATGTACCTTCTCATTCTCAGTCTGTTCCAAGAGAAGTTTTCCAACCTGATCGTCATTGAGCCGTTCCGCGAGTTGAAGAGCCGCCTGGTGTACCTGCTCATTGTCATCAGCAAGAGCATAGGCGAGTTCTGTTTTCAGGTCATTGGTAATAGTATCAATGACCTCAAGCATACGTGTCCGCTCAGCGGGAGTAGTCTGGAGGGCCAATTCACGTTTCACTAGTTTGGCCGCTAGCATTCCATGTTCTGCTAGGAGGGCGGCAGCCATCTGCCTTACCCTGAAATCCTCTTCATTCTTAATGATGCTGACGAGCAGAGGCAGGGCCACCCCTCTCAGGTTGCCGAGCAATTTAGCCGCATCCTGCCGCCGAGAAAGTTCTTTCGAGCGAAAATCCTCAAGAACGAGCTGTTGGGCCTTGGGTTCCAAGGGTTTGAGGAGGATTTTTTGCAACAAATTGGCCTGCTCACCTTTGGCCTCGAGAAGCTCTCGCTGTCGACGGTGGAGATGCAGAAAGATCTGGCTGGCTGTAGAATATTCGCCAAATTGGAGTAGGATTGTGGTTAGACGGTGCAGGAGGTTGGCCAACTCTCTGAGGATGATAGGATCACTTTCTTTCGCAAAGACAATGAGTAGTGGTCCAGTGATTAATTTGGCCAACTGATTCTGCAAGCCTACGTTCAATCCTTCCAACATGCCATGGAAACGATTCACCACCTTTTGGCGCGTCTGCAGGGGACCTTGCAAAAACTGGTGCAGGAGACCTTTGACTAACTTCTTAATGTGATCATCGGCTCCCTTCAGCAAGAGATCACTCAGTCGCACCGGCATTTTTCCTTCGAGTGCGTCGAGTGTCTCTACCGGTTCTACTTCTGTCGGTTGTACCTCTGTTACTACCTTGGCTGTTCTCTTAACAGTACGGGTCTCGGTGGGTGTCAGCCTGGTTGCTGCAACCCTAGCTTCATACAACCGCTGGTCGAAAAGAATGGACGAAAGTCCCTGTTCTCTGGCCAAACGCTTCCAGTACGCGCTATCTAGGTCTTGGGCAGGAAGTTCAGCAAGTGAGCCAATAAACCCTTGCAGTTCCTCTGCAGAGACATTGGCCAGAAAGGTGAGGCTGGTAAGAGCGAGAGAGTTCAGGAACTTCAGAAAGGACTGAGCCAGGGTCTCAAACTCGGAGATGTCGATTCTTTCCCCGTTCACCAAGAAGGCAGTGCCGACCCGCGCCAAGGTGAGAGCAGGTTTCCTCTCCAGTATACGCTGGAGGGACTGCAGGAGCTGTCCGACAGCAGCGGTGATAGCTTTACTCTTCAGGGGATAGAGCCTGATGCTCCTGGTGGCATTCAGAAGGCTGCGTAAGACTGCGGGCAAATCCTCGAGGTCTGATGCATCCAGTCCTTGCTCGGCATCTTCAAGCTGGGCAGAGATCTCTGCGGCGGTTACAGCAGCCTCTTCAGCAACTGCTTGATCACCCTGGACTTCACTTTCTGAATCCGCGATCACGGTATAGCGGACTTGGCTCAAATCAATATGGACGAGGCGCTGTTCACCTGAGAAGCGCTGCCAGAATTGTTGGTCAATCATGTCTGTTTTGACTCGACCAAATGCTTCCAACAGGACTTGCAACTCCTCTTCGGTGAGGCCCCTTGTGAAGGTGACACCTTTCAGTTCCAACCGATGCATGAATTTCAGGAAAGATTCGGCGAAGTATTTAAACTCGGAGACATCAATTTTTTGACCGTTGACGATGAGCGCCTGCTTTATCCCAAAAAACGAGAGGAGTTCATTCTTGACCAGAAACTCGTCGATCACCTTTTTCATCTGGCGGTTGGCGGTTACGATCGCTTTACTGCCGGGGGGGTAAAGCTTTATGTTGCGCACCACCACCAGCAGAGAACGAAGGATAGTGGAGATGAGAGGCAGGCTTTCCTGGTCCAGTGGGCTGACCTCCGGTGCAGCTTCGGCCGATCTCTCTGCGGTATAGTAAACTGCCTCTGCAGAGTTGAATATTGTGTTTCTGGAGGCTGCCTGGACTTTTTCATAAGTGCTCGCCTTTTCCTGGTTGGTGGACCGCTTGAAGTGGTAGGCTAAGGTGGCTGCAGAAGGAAGGAGACGTTGTTCGTAGAGGACTTCCTGGTAGTTGCCGACATGCTCATGCAACTCCTGTCTCCGATCCTCGTCGATGGTTCCATAGGTGATGTCCAGAACCCGTTTGCTCAGGAAGCTGATGATTTCATCATTCAATTGAAATTCTGAACTCACTAACCCCTGGGCCACAGCCTGATCAATAAACTCCAGGACCCTCGTCTCCCTTTCCTCGGAGCTGCCGGAGAGCACACTCAAGGAGACATTTTCGCCAAATGTGGAGGCCTGGTCGAGTAACCTCCTGTTTTCTTCATCGAGGGCAGCAATTTTCTGCTGTACAATCTCTTCCAGGGATTTGGGGAGATAGCCTTCCTCCAGAGGTTCGGCTATCCACTGGTTGCCCACCAGGGTTATTTTCCTGTCCTGGACCAGTTTGCGCACAATCTCGTTGAGGAAAAGAGGGTTTCCCTGGGTTGTCTGGGCCAGGTTCGTCTCGTAGTTCTCTGGCAACTTCACTTCGGGGAAGATTGCTTGCAAGTGTTCAGTGATATTTGCGGCAGTGAGCGGTGTAAGGCTGACTTTGTGGATGTCCAATTCTTTACAGTGAGTAGCGTAGAATCGCTCCAGAGGGGCGGTTTGGCCATCCCCTCCATCCTGACGGGTATCTGTGGCAGTAGCGCAAATGAGTATGGGAAAGCTCCGGTCAAGAATCAGCCTCCTCAGGAGGAGTAAGGTGGCCTCATCCACCAAGTCGAGGTCATCTATTAACAAGATGAGGGGACGTGAATCGAGAACCTTGGGGATGAAATGTACGAGGGTGGTGAAGAGTCCCTCGCGCTGCGTTCTTTCATCGTCCTTGCTGTAGTCGTCTGTCTCTCCCAATTGCGGTAGTACGTGCGAAAGGTAGAAGATTTCCTTCGGTTTCAGGGTCTCCAGGATATCCACGCCTTTTTCGATTTTTTGATTCAGAACGTCTATCAAAATGCTGGTGGTGAGGTAGTAAGGACGAAAAAGCTCCTGGGGATTGCCCTTCACCGTGATCTGCCAATTGTCGTTCTTGGAGAGATTTTTTCGGACAGTTTCCAGAAACTCACTCTTACCCATGCCAGCGGCACCTTCAACGATGAGAAACTGACTCTGACGCTCATCAAATTTCTCCAGGGCCGCGGCCACATGTTTGAGGTGCAGTTCTCGGCCGGCGATTTTTGCCTTCTCAAGCTGATGCAGGGCTGTCTTGGCAAACACCTGCTGAGGCGAGAAATCGCCGGCGCTGGCCACTTGATCGCGTCCTGCTTGTTTGGCGTAGTAGAGAGCGGTATCAGCCGTGCGAATGAGATCTTTGCTGGCCTGGGCATCGTGAGGAGCAGAAGCGATGCCGATGCTCAGGGTGATGGAAAATTCACCTTCTGTCTCCTCGAGCAATACGGGTTTCGTGTGGACAAGCTCCAGGAGTCTTTCGCCCACTTGCCTGGCCCCCTGCTTATCCACCCGGGGCAGGAGTATTATGAATTCATCTCCCGCATAGCGAATGGGATGGCCACTGTCTCCGGCAGCCTCCTTGAGCAAACTGGCCACCCAGACGAGGGCCTGGTCACCGGCTTCGTGGCCGTGGGTATCGTTGATTTGCTTGAAATGGTCCACGTCCATCATGAGCAAAGACACCGGATGGTTCTCGATGGAGTCCCACGGGACTTTATATTGCAGATAGTTCAGGAGAAAACGGCGGTTGTAGATACCGGTGAGCTCGTCTTCAAATATCAGGCGCGAGGGATCCTTGCCCACATTCTGGAGATAATGAAGAAGATCTTCGTATGCCATACGAGTCCCTCGCGCCTTGCAGTGGAGGCCCACCACGAGCCTCTCCCAATAAAGCTGAATCCTGTGATACAGTAGAGAAACTGCTTTTCAGGCCATCCATAGCTAGATGCAAGCCATATGCCAATAGGGGGCCAGCCCGAAGGGGGGGAGTCTGAAGGACAATTTCGAATTTGAAACGAGCCGTGGATGCAAGGTAATCATTACGAACCGAAATAGTAGATTTTTACGAAGATTTATTGGTCTGAAACCAGGTGATATACACCATCTTCATCCTTTTCCACCTTCATCCCATAGGCACGAACGATCTCTACCAGTGGCCGACCCAGCAGAAAGTCCAGTTCTTCGTCCTTACAATTGAGTTTTTTTGTGACAAAATCACGGATGGCAGTGTCCTGGCGGAGTATGTCCAGCACCTCATTTAAAACTGCCAAATCTCCGGTATCGTGCAACCGGGTAAAGGCAGCATCTAATTTCTTGGGATCGCAGCGCTCATCATGGACATCCAGCATTGCCAGCAAATCCTGGTCCTCCTTGATGAGGTGACGCCTGGTGAGTTTTTCTTGTTGCCAGAGTTTCTCTAGGGCTTCAGGGTCCCAACATGCCTGGACGCGACATTGAAGGGGGCGGTGGTCATAAATGGTACAGCCTTTCTGGTTTTTCCCATAAAAGATACAGTGGTGCTTCTCCTCATGTTGCTTGATCTTGATCAGTTCACTGGGAAGGACGCCGAGGCGCCCTTCAAGGTTAAATTTGACGGGTTCACCGCGCCTGAGGGTGTAGATCTGCCGGGTTGATAGTACACCCCGACTCAGAAGTTCTGCATCTTCCAGGTGCAGGGATGGACTTCCCAGAAGACAACATTCCCCGCAACGTAAGCAGTATGGCCGAGTACCATAGGCGATCTGGACCAGTCGTTCCATGAGTTCTTGCCATTTCTGGCTTCGAACCGCTGGTTTCAGTTCCTCCCAGGTATTGTTCAATTCTCGATAGCAAGGATCCTGCTTTGTCAGGGTTATGACCTGATCATAGTGGCCTTCCACATGTAGTTTTGCCAAAATCTGCCGCAGGGCCAGACGCACTCCAGCTACAAATTTTTTGCGCCTGCCGGAGTGAAACAGGTCGCGCAACCTGGCGGCATCAAGTTGAATAGAGTGATTCGAATTCTGCTTCATAATGCTATCCAAAAAAACTTTGTGGTCTTTGTGCCCTTAGTGGTTGACTCGGCTTAGGCAATTAAGAAGTTTGCAACAGGTCGGCGGCCTGGTGGCTTTGGCGTTGAAGTTTCGCTCGAATAACTGCATGTGTCGGCTTGGTCAGCTCTGGATCCTTCTGTATCAAGGTCAGAGCGGCCCGCCTGGCAGCCGCTAGGGTTTCAGCGTCCCTTACCAAGTTGGCGAGCTTCAAGTCCATGAAGCCGGCTTGCTGCAAACCTATGAGGTCTCCTGGCCCCCGTAAACGGAGATCCTCTTCAGCTATGCGGAAGCCATCGTTACTTTGCTCCATAATGGCCAGTCGCTGTCTGGTTTCAAGACCACCCCCTTCGTATATCAGGAGGCAGTAGGAGGCATGGGTGCTGCGGCCCACCCGGCCGCGTAACTGGTGCAGCTGGGACAGGCCAAATCGCTCCGGATGCTCCACTACCATTACCGTGGCGTCAGGCACATCAATGCCCACTTCGATAACAGTAGTGGCCACCAGGAGCTGTAATTGTTTGCTGGCAAAAGCTGCCATGATCTTCTGTTTTTCTTCGGCAGCCATGCGACCGTGTAGCATGGCCAAAGGAATATCAGGAAAGACCTCCTTACCCAAGTGCTCAGTCATGGAGGTGACATCTCTTAGATCCGACTTTTCCGACTCTTCTACCAACGGATAGATGATATAGGCCTGGTGACCCTGATTGAATTCCTGCCGCAGGAGTTCGTAAGCTTTGTACCGCTGCTTTGCATGAATTATACGTGTTTGCACCGGAGTCCTGCCAGGCGGTAATTCATCAATAACAGAGACATCCAAGTCTCCGTAGACGGTCATGGCCAGGGTTCGAGGTATGGGGGTTGCTGTCATTACTAGGACGTGAGGACTTCCACCTTTCTGGCGCAAGGCCATTCGTTGGAGCACCCCGAAGCGGTGTTGTTCATCTATGATCACCAGTCCGAGTCGCTGGAAGGTGACATGTTTCTGGATCAAGGCATGGGTGCCAATGATCAGAAGAGCCTCGCCCTTGGCAATAGCTTCAGTACTTGTCTGTTTCTCCCTGGACTTCAGTTTGGAGGTTAGCAAGACGAGAGGTACCCCGAGGGGTTCCGCATAGGGCTTCAAATTGACATAGTGCTGGTGAGCGAGAATCTCGGTGGGCGCCATTACCGCAGCTTGAAATCCATTGGCAGTCACGATGAATGCCGTCAGCAAAGCAACCACAGTCTTACCGCAGCCGACGTCTCCTTGGACCAGCCGGTTCATGGGGCGTCTTTTGCCGAGATCGGCAGAAATCTCCCGCATAACCCGTTTTTGGGCATTGGTGAGGCTGAAAGGGAGCAATTTCCCGACTCGGCGAAGCAAGTCTCGATCCAGGCCCATTGCCTGTCCGGTCTCACGAGTCAACATCTCCCGACTGCGAATGATCAGGAGTTCCAGAAAGAAGAGTTCTTCAAAAATGAGGCGGCGCAGGCCGGGGGAAAGCTGAAGACTGCTTTCCAGTTCTGGCAGTTCACTTGGAAAGTGCACCTGACGTAAAGCAGCCTGCAGGTCAACAAGGTCGAAGTAATCGCGGACAGCAGCCGGTAGAGTCTCCTCCACCTGGGGAATGAAGCTGCTGACAACTTCCTTCACAATACGGCGGTAGGCTCTGGGGCCAACACCAGGGATACCACTGTAGCGGGGCACGATACCCCCACTATCCTCTTCACCAACTCCTTCTACTGCCTCTATTTCCGGATGGTGAATTTCCAGCTTGCCTCCGAAAACCCGTAGGGTGCCACTCACCCTAACGCTGCCTTTCAGCCGCTGAAAGCGTTGGCTGAGCCAACGGCCGTAATGAAACCATTTGGCTGTTACTACGCCGGTGCCATCACTTAGGGTCACTTGGTAAATCTTGCGGCGGCGATATCGAACCTCACGTCCGCCCAACAGTGTTGCCACAAAACTAACATAGTCTCCCGGGCGTAGCCTGCTAATCTGTATGGTGCCACGCTGGTCCAGATAGCCGAGGGGCAGATTGAAAAGTAGATTTTCTACGGTAACCAGGCCCTTGGCTCTTAGATGCCGAGCCAATCGAGGCCCTACCCCCTTTATGGCTTCCACCGGCTGCAACAACACCGAATCGGCAGAGAGGCTGTTGGAGCGTTGAGCGACCATAATCACATTTCTCCAATCAGTCCATGGAGTTACCATAAAGGATGGGAAAGAGCAACCAGTTCAGCGGGCAGTAGGCAGCAGGCAGCAAATGAGTAATGCCCAAGGCGAAATGAGAAATGACGCAAAGTGTTAAAATAGAGTGAGTTGTTTTTCCTTAGAGGGTTTTTTCTTTTTTTTGGCAGGCACAGAGACCTCTTCTAGGCAATGGCTCTGGATTTCCTTGATGAAAGGTGAAACCTTGCAGGTGCGACGTTCTCCGTAGAGGAATCTCCGGCTTGTGGTTGAAAGCACCAAGAGATGACGAGCTCTGGTCATGGCCACGTAGAAGAGGCGGCGTTCCTCCTGTAGAGCTTCTTTTCCTTGGTTCTTGCGAGTTAGCGGCAGGAGGTCCTGCTCAAGGCCACAGATAAAGACCACGGGAAACTCCAAACCTTTGGCCGCATGTAGGGTCATTAGCGATACTGCATCAGCCCGGGGATCGAAAAAGTCACCAGCTCGCCACTGGGACAAATCGTCCAGAAAAGCGGGTATGGTCTCAGTTGCTGGCTTGCCACCATGGAGGGCAGCGAGTAGACGGAGCCAACGAAAGCTCTCTTCAGCTGATGTTCCACTTTGAAAATGGTGGTGCAGACCGGTTTCCTCCCAGGCTCTTTCAAGCACCTCCGACAGCGACAGATTATTGATAAGGTTTTGCAGCGAAATAATTGTTCGCCTCAGCATATCGGTAGCAGCCTGATAGTTAACAGGGAGGTCCAGATTCCTGCTGGCCAGCCTCAGGGCTTCCCAGGGGTCGATCCCTTTGTCAATCTCATCATTGAGCCACTGCCTCGCTTTCTCTCCTAGACCTCGCGGGGGCAGGTTGAAGATGACCAGGAGGTCGTTCATGCTTGAAGTGTCTATGGCATAGCAGAGGTAGGAAAGCAGGGAGTCTGCTGCCTGGGTGGCAAAAGGAGCTTTTTCTCCTAGTAGCTGGAAGGGAAATCCGGCTGCGGAAAGAGCCTCCACCAATGGGCGGCTTTGGGCGTGAGTGCGATAAAGTATGGCGAAATCACCAAAGCCGTATTGGTTTTCTTCCAAGGAGTCCGTGTCTTTAGACTGATAGATCTGGTAGTGGCTACTTCCCCCCAGCAGTCGCTCGATTTCACTCACAACAAAGTGAGCCTCTTGTTTCTCGTCCACGCGACGACCTAGTCGGAGAAGCGGGCCAGAGACATCCTCGCTCCAAAGCTTACAGGTGAGCGGGTTGGCATTGTGGGAGATGACGCCGACGGCAGCTTCCACAATGCGTTGGCTGGAACGGAAATTCTGTTCCAGTTTTATAGACCGCGCTTCAGGGAAGTCTTCCTGAAACCGCTGGAAAATAGTTATATTTGAGCCGCGAAATCCATAGATGGATTGATCCGTATCCCCCACTACGCATAGATTGCGATGCGGTGCTGTTAGGAGATGAAGCCAACGGTATTGAGCCTCGTTGACATCCTGGAATTCGTCTACCAGAATGAACCGAAAAAGCTTCTGGTGGCGAGAGAGTAGTGCAGGTTCGGCCTCCCAGCGAAAAACGAGCCTACTAATCAGATCGTCGAAGTCCAGCAAATGGTCCTTTTCCAGGGTGTGCTGGTAGAGGCGGTACACTGTGGCGAGCTTACTATTATTGTCTCTGGTCAGCTCATCGGGGGAGAGTAGCCGGCCCTTTGCCAAAGAGATCTTGCGGATTACCTCGAGAGCCTGCCAATCAGGTCCTGACAGGGAGTGCTGTTTGAGGATCTCTTTGATAAGATCTATCTGGTCAGCCTCAGACAGGAGTTCCAACTTGGCTGCTGCATCTGTGCTCTCGCGGAGCAGAGAGCCAGAGACGGAGTGAAAGGTACCTAGGCGAATTTCACGGACCCAGGAGGGTTGAGACAACAGAGCCTCCAGGCGAGTAGTCATTTCCAATGCGGCCTTGCGGGCAAAGGTGACCGCCATAACCTGTCTTGGTTCAACGACCTTGTTCTCAATGAGATAGGCTATTCGATGAGTAAGCACTCTGGTCTTGCCGGTTCCAGCACCGGCGAGAATGAGGAGGGGCCCTTCGGTGTGTTCAACTGCCGACCGTTGAGCTTCGTTGAGATGTTC
>JAUVTM010000080.1 GCA_030601545.1 Syntrophobacterales bacterium | reverse complement strand
CAACAATACTTACAAGGCAGTTCAGCGTTCCGCCAATGCGGTCGCTGTGGGCCCGGTGTTGCAAGGGCTGAACAAATCGGTGAACGACCTGAGCCGCGGTTGCACGGTAACGGACATTGTGAACACCGTGGCCATCACCGCGATCCAAGCGCAAGAGAGTTAAGAGCGAAGCTCAGGCGCTACGCGCCAATTGGAGTAATGGAGTACTGGAGTAATGGTATTTAGAACTCTTTGGCAATTATAGTTCTTCCAATACTCCAATACTCCAACACTCCAAAGACCTTTGCTGGTGGTAGAACTATGAAATTTCCGATCACGCTTGGCTGGAAGTAAGGCCGCCGAATAAGGGAATAATAAACATGAAAATTCTTGTCATCAATTGTGGGAGTTCCTCCATCAAGTATCAATTGTTTAATATGGAAGACGAGCTGGTCATGGTTTCGGGCCTGGCGGAACGCATCGGTGAGCCCCAGGGAAAGCTCACCCACAACAAGTTTCCCGACACGGAAGACGAATTAACGATCGTCAAGAAAGAACCTATTCCAGATCATAAAAGCGGCATGAATACCATCGTAAGCCTGCTCACCGACAAAGAATATGGGGTCATAGAGGATACTTCTGAGATCCTTGCAGTTGGTCACCGCGTGGTGCATGGAGGGGAAAGATTTCATGAACCCGCCTTGATAAGCGATGAGGTTATCCGGGCCATCGAGGAAACTATTCCCCTGGCCCCGCTGCACAATCCCGCCAATTTGACGGGCATTCGGGTTGCACAGACTCTCTTACCTCAAGCACAGCAGGTGGCAGTCTTTGACACCGCCTTTCATCAGACCATGGCGCCTCACGTCTTTCATTACTCATTGCCCTATGAATACTATGAGAAGTTGGGCGTCCGCCGCTATGGCTTCCACGGTACGTCTCATAGATATGTGGCCAAAGAGGCGGCCAGGCTCATGGGCAGACCCCTGGATGAATTGAACCTGATGACCATACATCTAGGCAGCGGTGCCAGCACCTGCGCCATTGAAAATGGAAAAAGCGTTGACACTTCCATGGGGATGACCCCTGTGGCAGGAATCATTATGGGAACGCGCTCCGGCAATATCGATCCTGGCATTATAATCTACTTGGCCAAGAGCAAGGATATGACCATAGAGGAATTGGATCATGTTCTCACTCATGAAAGCGGACTCAAAGGGATTTGCGGTCTCAATGACATGCGGGACATCCACAAGAAGGCAACAGAAGGAGATAAGCGGGCACAGTTGGCCCTGGATATGTTCGTATATCGAATAAAAAAATACATTGGGAACTATTCTGCCATATTGGGTCATCTGGACGGTCTCGTCTTCACCGCCGGCATTGGCGAACACGATATTGAAATCCGGGAACGGTGTTGCGAGAAATTAGAGCGTCTTGGAATTGTACTCGATCCGGAAAAAAACAAACAGGAACACGAGGGGCCGCTGCAAATCAATAAGCCCGAGAGTTCGGTGGAGATATTTGTAATACCGACGAATGAAGAGTTGGAAATAGCTCAACAGACTCGGGAATTACTTGAATCCAAAGGATTCAAGTAGATTGCAGGTTTTACATTGCGGATTTAAAAATGAGCAGTACATTCCGCAATCCGAAATCCGCAATCTAAAATCTTTACCCATGAGGTGATCATATGAAAACCGCAAAGATACTAACCACCCCCCGAATGGAGCGGTGCATCGGCTGTCACTCCTGCTCACTGGCCTGTGCTCGACTGGTGAATAAGAGATTGTCCTGGGACACGGCGGGCATTCGAATTGTGTCATCAGGTGGCCTGTCCACTGGCTTTGAGGCAAAGCCCTGTCTGGCCTGCAATCCTGCTCCCTGCGCTTTGGCCTGCCCCACAGGGGCCTTTTCCCAACGCAAAGGCGGTGGGGTAATTGTTAAAAGGAAACTCTGCATACAGTGCGGAGACTGCGCCCCGGCCTGTCCGGTTGACGCCATTTACCTTGACACCACTACCGAGCCCTTTGTCTGCATTCACTGCGGCCAGTGTGTGCCATTCTGTCCCCACGACTGTTTGGAGATGACGGAGGTTCCGGTTGAACCCTTGCCCGAGGAGGCGGGAAAGGAGGTGGCGCCATGATCAGGGACCATTTTAGAATACTCACCGTGGACCTTGCCACTGGCAAGGGTAAAATAGTTACCATCGACGGTCGTGATACGGAGGCCGGCGGCAGTGGGCTGGCAGCGTTGCTGTTTAACAAATATGGCCACACGGACAAGCCTTGGAACGATCCGGAGCAGCCTCTCATTTTCACCATCGGCCCACTTACCGGCTATTTTCCGCTCATGAGCAAGACCGTGTGCGGATTCAAGTCGCCTTACCACGACCAGTACGGAGAAAGCCATGCCGGAGGGCGGTCGGCCCTTTCCCTACGCTTTGCTGACCTGGACGGCTTGGTCGTCACCGGCAAGGCTGGAAGACTAAGTTGCCTCTCAATTGGATCGCGCCATCTTGAGCTCATGGACGTTCACTACATGCGGGGGATTGACTTGCAGAGATCCGGAAAGATGCTTCGCAAGATGATTGGCGGCGCAGGCCATCGGTCAATCTTTCGCATAGGCCCTGCAGGGGAAAACCTTTCAGCCTATGCTTGCATAACGGTGGATACTTACCGTCACTTCGGCAGGCTCGGCGGTGGTGCAGTTATGGGAAGCAAGAATCTCAAGGCGATTGCGATTCAGGGTGATGGAGTATTCGACCTCCCTGAGGGTAAAGAGTACGCAGAGCTCTTCGAGGAAGTGCACAAGCAGCTCACCACCACCGACATGATGGACAAGTACCACAATCTGGGCACCCCTGTTAACGTGGCCATTCTGAACGAGATCAAGGCTTTACCCATCAAAAACCTGCAGCAAACCACTGATCCGAACATCAAAGGCATCACCGGTGAAACCTTTGCCGACGACACACTGTTGCGCAACACCGCTTGCGCAGGATGCCCCGTGGGCTGTATCCATATCGGTTTTGTCCGAGAGAAATTTATGGAGCCCAACCAGTATCTCTACCGCCAGGTCTCCTATGACCACGAACCAATCTTCGCCACAGGTTCCATGCTGGGGGTGACAAATGCCTTTAGTGTTCTTAGCATTATCGACATGGTAGAAAAGATGGGTCTGGACGTGATGTCGGCGGGGGTTGCACTGGCATGGGCAACGGAAGCGCTGGACAAGGGCATCATATCGGAGAAAGAGACGCTGGTGCCGCTGAAATTTGATGATGCCGCAGGATACAAGGAGGCCATGCAACATTTAGGATTGGGCTCCAATGATTTCTATCGCATTCTAGCTCAGGGAACCATGAAGGCGGCTGAGCAATACGGCGGGAAAGATTTCGCTTGTGTTCTTGGACAGGAGATGGGCGGCTATGCCACGGGGGAGGTCTTTTTCACTTCCCAGGTTCTGGGATTCAGGCATTCTCACTTGGACACCGGCGGCTATTCTTTTGACCAGAAACATGAAGAGAAGAACGTGGAAGAGGCGGTAAAATTCCTGGTGCATGATGAACAGGGCCGGGTGTTTTTAACCTCCATGGTTGCCTGCCTTTTTGCTCGTGCAGTGTACAAGGATGAGTTGCTGGCAGATTGCCTCAATTCCCTGGGTTACACAACTCTGGCCGACAGTATGGACCAGGTGGCCCAGCATATCCAAAAACTCCGCTGGCGACTCAGGCTGGCCACAGGTTTTGATCCGGCAGCGGTAAAGATTCCCAAGAGATTTACCGAAATAACCACCTGGAAAGGTAGCATCGATGTGAAGTACCTCAACACTCTGAAAAAAGAGTACGCCAAACGCATCGTTGAACTCGGCAAAAAGGAAAAGAAAGAGGAAACGAAAAAGGCAAAAAAGAAAGCAACTAAAGGGAAATAAGAGGCTGATAGCTGAAGGCTGACCGCCGACAGCTAATTAGAAAGGTGCAAAAGACTATGAAAGTAGGCATTGTAGGATGCGGTTATGTTGGCAGTTCGGCTGCATATGCCATGACACTTGTAGGTGCGGCAACTGACATCGTTCTCGTTGATATCAATGAGGCCTTGGCCCAGGCTCAAGCTGAGGACATCCTCCATTCGACCCCTTTCGCTAAACCGGTGCGGATCATTGCCGGCGACTACGCGCAACTCAAAGGGGCTGAACTAGTCATACTGGCCTGCGGTGTGAGCCAGCAACCAGGGGAGCCCAGGCTGCATCTTCTGGAGCGGAACACCAAGATATTCCAGCAAGTTGTCCCCCAGGTTCTCGAATCGACGCCAGAAACCATCCTTCTCATTGCTTCCAATCCGGTGGACGTGATGACGCACGTGGTTGCGAAGTTCTCCGGGTTACCCTCAGGGCAGGTCATCGGCTCCGGAACCATTCTTGACACGGCTCGATTCCGTACTCTTCTGGGAGAACATCTCGCAATCGCGCCACACTCAGTTCACGCTTATGTTTTGGGCGAACACGGCGACTCTGAAGTACTGGCCTGGTCCAGCGCCAAAGTGGGGGGTGTGCCCCTGTATGACTTTGCCGAGCAGAGAGGTCGCAACCTCACTGGAGAGGTCAAATCTCGTATAGATGACGGGGTCCGTCGCGCAGCTTATCGGATCATTGAAGGAAAGGGGGCGACCTATTACGGGATTGGAGCCGGGCTTGCTCGAATAGCCCGCGCCATTCGTGACGATGAGCGGGCGGTGCTCACCCTTTCCATGCCCGTCGAAGGGATCGAGGGTATAGAGGACGTAAGTCTCTCTCTACAACAGATTGTCGGCGCCCAGGGTATCATTGATACCCTGGAGCCAACGCTCTCGGAAGAGGAACGTGTGTTACTCGAAAAAAGCGCTGCGGTTTTGAGGGAGGCAGCAAGCGAGCTGGAGCATTGAGAGATGAGAAAACGGATTGCAGATTTTAGATTGTAGATTGCAGAATGGAGGAGAATCTAGATTGTAAGATTGTAGATTGAATAAGGGGGGCACTGAGATGAATTCTACTGAAATGAAAAGCCGGACAAAAGAGTTTGCCAAAAAGATCATTGAACTCTGTCGCGCATTGCCAAACAACCGAGAAGGAAGATTGATTGGAAATCAGGTGTTCAAGTCAGGAACTTCGGTAGCAGCCAATTACAGAGCGGCTTGCAGGGGGAGGTCGAAAGCGGAATTTGTGTCGAAGCTGGGGATCGTTTTAGAAGAGGGGGATGAAACCCTTTTCTGGCTTGAATTAATAAATGAAATGGAGATTTGCGATGAGAATTTAGTTCCATCATTGATGCAGGAGTGCGATGAAATAGTGCTATAGTCGTCTCATCCATAAAGACAGCGAAGCAAGAAAAAAGAGGATAATCAAGACATTTCGTTAAATCTAAAATCTTCAATCGTCAATCTAAAATCAAAAAGGAGTTGTCATGCCCGTTGCTGATTATGAAACCTACTGTAAGATGCTCGATAGAGCATTGGAAAAGAAGTTTGCCTACCCAGCTATAAACGTTACCTCCCTGACCACGGCTAATGCAGTTTTGAAAGGTCTTGCCGAGAGTCGAAGCGATGGCATTATTCAGGTCTCAACCGGTGGTGGTGCATTCGCATCAGGTTCCTCAGTTAAGGACATGGCCCTGGGGGCCATTTCAATTGCCGAACACGTGCACCGGGCTGCAGAGCGCTACGGCATCTACGTTGCCCTGCACACAGACCACTGTCAGGCAGACAAACTTGACACCTTCGTCCTTCCCCTCGTTGAGGAGACGGAGAAGCGTCGGGCTGCTGGAATGCCAAATCTCTTCAACAGCCACATGTTTGATGGGAGTGCCCTTCCTTTGGAGGAGAACCTGGACATAGCCGTGCCATTGTTAGAGCGCTGTCACAAAAATGAAATCATTCTAGAAATCGAGGTAGGTGTGGTGGGCGGTGAAGAGGATGGAGTGACAGCGGAGGGAACTCCAGCTGAAAAACTTTACTCCACGCCTGAAGACCTGCTGGAGGCTGCCAGCAGAATGAATGAAGTGAAAGATGCGCGCTACTTGGTGGCTGCGACCTTCGGCAATGTGCACGGGGTCTATAAGCCGGGTCACGTCAAACTCAAGCCATCAATTCTTAAAGACGGTCAGGAGGCTTTGGTACAGGCTTACGGTAAGGAAGGCCAGTTTTATTTCGTATTCCACGGAGGGTCGGGTTCATCCCTGGATGAGATTCGAGAAGCCCTTGATTACGGGGTGGTGAAGATGAACATCGACACAGACACCCAGTACGTCTTTACCCGTCCCATAGCAGACCACATGCTGAAGAACTACGACGGTGTAGTCAAGGTAGATGGGGAAGTCGGAGATAAAAAGAAGTATGACCCACGCGTCTATTTGAAAATTGCTGAAGAGGCCATGGCCGAAAGGATAAAGCGAGCCGTGGAGGATCTTAGAGGGATGGGAACGACGCTGTTTGATGCCTAGTTTCAGGTGCCAGGTGTCAGGTTTCAGGTGTCAGGGAAGAAAAACAAAAAAACTGAAACCTTAGTCATTTTGATTTGTGAGAGGAATACGACTTTGGAAGAAACAACCAGAGCTCATAAGGCAAGACTGGCAATCAGAACGTTTAAGATCCTTGCTGATGCTCTTTTTTTAAGGGGATATTATACACTGGGGGGAAAGTCCGGCCAGACGTTGGAAGATGCATTGCGAACCCTCAGCCCCGAAATCTATGGGACCATGAATGACCGGAAAAGTATCGAGATCAAAGGGTTGGAATACATTCTGGACAGGCTCCCGAGGGGAATCGAAGAGTGTCATCGGTTTGTCCTGACCGCGAGAGAAGACCTGGATGGCACCTCGTTTGAGAGGATTCAACCACCCAAACGAAGAAGGATTTCATATCGCGTAAGTGAAAACGAAATGTGTTTTATTATCACCCGGGGTTCGAGTGAGGTCTACGATATTCTCACCCATATGACGTTTCTCTACATAGAAGCTAAAAAGCTGCATGAGCGCATGAGAGATGAAAGTGGCAACCCAACGAAGGAATGGAAAGAGCTTGAAAAGATCGTAGACTTGGGCGGCGACCTCAGCGGTGAAGACCTGGATCGAGCAATCTGGAGTCTGAGTGTACTTCTTGGCAGGACGTACCATGAAACCAAGGAGACATATGAATATTTCGAAAAAAGCAAGAATGAAATGAACGCTAACAATGGCCTTTTCAGCATTGTCTACAACCTTAGGAAACGTTTGGAGGATGAACGAAAGAATCACGACATGGTCACAGTATACTTCACACCTTTTCTCATAGATGTAATGCTACACCAATTATACTGTAAAAGATGGGCCTCATCGGTTAAGGATGCAATATGGAACTTTGGATACCAGAATCGTCCTTTGCATATCATAAGCGCAAACATGCACAGCGTGTTGAACCTGTTATACGGTTACGGTGCAGTGAAAGATGAAGAAAAGAAAAAGGATACTGAAGAACTCTACAACTTTATTCAAGATATGAGTGATGAGGAAGGATTGATAAAAGATTTTGCGGAAAAGCACGGTTTCTATGAACTGCCAGACAAAAGTGGAGCCCAGATTGATTGTCAACTCATTGATACTTCCATGCTCGAATCTGTCGATTTTCACCCCGCAATGGCTGTCGACAAGCACTACGTCCTCAATGAGAAGCCAGTGCTTCTGATCATGGACTATGCCTTCGGGACCCAGGCGTTTGAGGCCATGGATGAGCTTCTTCGACCTGGGGAGGAAGATGACTCTCGGGGAGTGTTGAATGTACATTCCATCTCGGTGATGGGAAAAGCAGGCACCCTCCCCGGAAAAAAGGGAGACATAATGCTGGCATCCGCCCACGTGCTGGAGGGGGTGCCACACACTTATATTGTGGAGAATGATCTGAGCAGAGAAGATTTCGACGGCTCTATAGATGTGTATGTTGGACCCATAGTAACTGTTCTCGGCACCTCACTGCAAAATAGGGATGTCCTCGAGAAGTTTCAAACCACAACATGGAGGGCGGTCGGGCTGGAGATGGAAGGTGGTCACTACCAGCGTGCGGTGGATGCCGCCATTGTGCGAGGGCACATCTCAAAGGACGTAAAGGTGAGATATGCTTACTATGCCTCGGATAACCCGCTCAAGAGTGGTCAGACCCTTGCTTCAGGCGCCCTGGGGAGGGAAGGTGTTCGACCCACCTATATGATAACAAAGGCCATTTTGGAGAAGATATTTAATCAGTAGAGAGAACTTGCTCTGGTTAGGCCATTTGCCTGCCACGTCATTCCG
>JAUVTM010000172.1 GCA_030601545.1 Syntrophobacterales bacterium | reverse complement strand
CAGGTCAAAGTTAGATGGCTCTGCCAGTAAAGATGGCGAGCTGTTTTGGAGTACTAGAGCAACTAAAAATTCCAAATAACAAATCACAAATTTCAAATGGTTCGACAAGCTCACCACCCTGAGCCAAGTCGAAGGGCAAATAACAATGACCAAAATTGTCCGCGCTTCGCTTGGACTCCCCACCCTGCGGGCGGGTCCCCAGTTTCAAAATTCGAAACTTGTTTTGTGTTTTGGTCATTGAATATTGGAATTTGAGATTTGTTTGTAATTTGGTGCTTGGAGTTTGGGATTTCATAGACTCCAGAACAGCTCGCAATCTTTACCGGCAAAGCCATGCAACTCTGACCTGCCCCTTCGAAGATCCCGCTACGCGGGGAAGGACCAGGTTTTCTAGACCGGGGATGTGAGCTCTAATCTTAATGGCAAGGGTTGGATGGTAAGAGTTGTATTGAAAAGGAGGTGTTCTCACTGTATCATAGCCGGAAATTGAACCTTGCCCGGAAGAGCCGCGCGCTTTTTCCTCGCGACGCTCAATCTTTCGACCCACCATTTTCTTTGCACCGTGCTCTCCTGGCTGAGCTCCTGCAATCCTATAACCTCATAGTTCCCTGATCTGGCCTGGACGACTTATTATGGAATACCAAGACCTCCTTTATTTTCTCCAGCATGTAGGCACGGACCCCTCGCGGTTGATCTTCGAAGATGAGCTTACCGGTATCTACAACCGCCGTTTCCTCCTGAACTACTTCCGATACAAAGTATCCTGGGATTCCCTGGAAGCCCGGCCGCTGTCGCTTCTCATGATGGACTTGGACCACTTCAAGCAGATCAACGACACCTACGGCCATGAGACTGGAGACCAGGTCCTCGTCTGGGTGGCCAACCTGATTAAGGAGGTGTCGGGAGATGAAGGGCTTGCTGTCCGCTACGCGGGTGATGAGTTCATTATTCTCATGCCCAATTCAGAGAAAGAGGCGGCCCTGCAGGTTGCCAACCTGCTTCGCCAGAGGCTGCACCGAGAGCCTGCGCAGTTACCGGATGTCGAGGAAGAGCTCTACATCACATTCAGCATTGGAGTTGCCTCGGCCCCCGATGATGCCTACACGGGCAAAGCCCTCATCCAGAAGGCTGACACTGCCCTTTACTACGTCAAGAAGACCGGACGTGACCGGTTCGCCAACGCCGGTAAAATAACCCCTGAGGACGTCTTTGCCAAAACAGCTCTCTATCAGTTAGACAAGGCGAGAATTGCCGGCCGCAAGATCCAACTCACCAGGGTGGCCGCATCCCTGAGGAAGTTCAGCAAACGTCAGAGCCAGTTTCTCATCGTCGAAGGGGCGAGCGGAATGGGCAAAAGCGAGTTTTTACAGACGATTCGCAAGAATCTCGCTCAAGCCAAAATCTTGCAGATTGCAGTACATGGGAAGCCCCAGGAAGGTTTTCGCCCCTATTATCTGACCACCAACATCATCGTGGAGATAATGAATCAAAGGCCCGACAAGGGTGCAGAGCTCCTAGACGAACTGGAGCCACAGGAAGTCAACCATCTTTGCCACATCTTGCCCCAATTGGGAGAGCCCGAAGAGGTCTCTGAGCAGGAAGATGACAAGAGCTGGCGCGAACAGATCTTTACCACTCTAGTCCATTTTATCCCTAAACTGCTGAACTCCCGATCTCTCATTCTTTTCATTGATGATTTGCACCTCAGCGACGAGGCCACTCTCCTGGTGCTCAGACAGTTACTCTTGCGTGGGGACATTCCCCTCTTTGTCTGTGGCACAGCAACCGACATTCGCCCGGGTAAAGTCCAAGGACGGCAACCCCCTCTGGACCAGTTTTTCACAGCTTATGAGCAAGAACTTGACATTGCCAGGGTGCCCCTCACACCACTCTCAACTGAGGATATCGGTGCGCACTTTCGGGGGATCTTTCCCCGGGTGAGTCTGCCCGATAATTTTGAGGAAACCTTGGCTCAACTCACCCAGGGCAACCCTCTCTTTTTAAACGAAATCCAGCGGAAGCTTGTTCTTGATGGCAAGATCACCCTCAGCGGACAACAGTGGGGCGTCGAACCTCTAGAGGAAGCGTATCTACCCAGATCCTTTGAAGAGGTCATTAGCCAGAAAATAGCCGCCCTTGACGAAGAGAGCAAAAAATTACTGGACGAGGCCTCCACCCATGGCGAGAACATCTCCCTGAGCGTGCTGACCGGGAGTTCTGAAAACAGGGAGACTGAAGTACTGGAATTCGTAGATCAGGCTGTAACTCAGGGTCTTATCAGTACAGATTACCAGATGAACGATGAGACTATAAACTTCCTTGGCAAGCGTGTGTTGGAGATTACCTACGGCTCAATCGCTGAAGATCGGAAAAAGGAACTGCACCAGCGTATCGGCGATTACCAAGAAACCCTTTACGAACAACGGCTGTTGCCTTCGGCTGCCACCCTTGCCTACCATTTTCAGCTTTCGGCCAACCAGGAAAAAGCACGAGTTTATCTGGACTCACAACAAACTCTTGACCACAGCATATTCAATGCCCAAGAAGCGATCAACTACACCGGTGACAAGGTTGAAGATACTGTTCCAGAGGATGCGCCCCTGGATCCAGCCAGTCTATCCCAGATTCCTGAAATTATTCGGGCCCTGCTCACCAGCGTGCGCAACATCAAGCTTTATCCGCCGGGAAGCAAGGCCATCGTCAGTTCCACCCAGCAGCTCAAGGAAGCCATCAATAAGATTTTGGCTGACAACGAACGGCTCACTATTACTGTTGTGGAAAAGGGGTTGGTGGTAAACGGCGAATCACTGGAAATTGCCGAATTCAAATCCATTGCCGAGGCTTTTATCAAGTTCTTCACTGGGATGGAACTGAGAGGTGTTGCCTTTTCTCAGGGTTTCGGTGAGCACGAGCTAACGGCAATGCTGGAGGGTCTTGGCCGCACAGGTAAAAAGATGATCGGTCAACGATTCTGGAAGCGTTTTGCCGCGGAACAGCGTCTGCTTCATATAGAACTCAGACAGGTGCGCTACACCTCTACAACAGCGGAGGAGCATGAAGCCGTTGCCGACCTGGAAATAGCGCAGCAGAGCAGACCCGCACCCGCGCCTGACACTGCCCAACTGCTCGGTGTTGACCAGAGGCTTGATGAGCAGGATCTGAGCGAGATACCCCAGGTGCTGAGATGTCTGCTCACGGCCATCAGCAATATCAAACTCTACCCTCCAGAAAGTACTGCCATTACGTATTCCATTCAGCACCTCTATCAAGCGCTGAAAGGTTTCTTTTCCAGACGACCTGTCCTTACGCTGGCTCGGGTGGGCAAGTCTCTACTGGTCAACGGCCAAAAGATAGACACCGCAGATTTCAAAACCATGGCCGATGGTTTCTTGAGATTGCTGGAGTCTGTCAATCTTCGCAGCCTGAGCCTTTTAAAGGAAATTTCTGTTCGTGAACTGGTGGCCTTCATCAGTGCCACTAGCCAGAGTCCCGCTGACGGGTTTGACAGCGCGTTTTGGCGACGGTTTGCCCGAGAGCAGCAACTATTTGGCATCCTATTCGATCAACGTCTGTACGACATCATGCAGGAACGGGTTGGCGTTGGCTTTACCACAGGGCAATTGGAACCCATGGAGGACACACCTGCAGAGAGCGAAATGGAGCCAGAAGCTATAATACCTCAGACTGCTGCCGAGATTGGCTCGCATATTTCTGTGGAGTCGCAAGGGCTGGAGATCGCCCCGGAGCCGGTTACGTTGGAGCCGGATGTTACGCACTTCACTGATGATTCATTGGAATCTATGGCAGAACAGCTGAATGATCTTCTTTTAAAAGGTGATGAAAAACTATCTCAGCAGATAATCAACCAACTTTTCCAGGACTTTGCAGAGCAGGCTCCCCTGATGCGGACCAGGGTGATCAATGTCTGCGAAAACTTGCTGGACGATCCGGTTCTCGGCTCTCAACCCCGCCTGGTGGAGCTTCTAACAGACCCTCTTTTGCTCGTATTACCGCAAGAGAAAGATCCCGAAGTCCTAAGAGAAATGGCTGACTTGCTTTCTCGAACAGCTACCAATCTCATTCAGTTTGCTGAATATCGGTTAGCCAGTCGGATTCTCACCCATCTGAACAAACGGAGAAAAAAGTTGCGGGTCAGTCCCGATGACCAGACCCAGACGAGTGAGATAATTTCCTTCCGAGAGCTTGAGCCGAGAACACAGATGGTTCTCTTGGACGATTTACGGTCACAAGACCCTGCCCGGCTGCAGAAAGTAACACAGCTCCTCAGCAGTCTCGGCCCACTTACTATACCACTGCTCATCGAGGTGGTGAAACGGGAAGACAACCTCAGAGTAAGACAAATTGCTTCATACTTGCTGAAGGAATTGGGACCAGAAACGAGCAAACTTCTCAAGCGTGAATTGGTACTCGAGGGCTTCCCCCAAGAACGAGTGCGAATCCTAGAAGTCATCGACGGTGTAACCCACGATCTAAAAACTGAGTTAGCATACGCTCTTGGTGACGATAGCCGCAAGGTGAGGCGAGCAGCATTCCATCTCACCGAGCGCTTGAACGATCCACGGCTGACTTCATTGCTCTTAGATTATGCCAACCACGAAGATCCCAAGATGGCAGTCGTTGCCATCAAATCTTTGGGAAAACTCAAACCTGCAGGAGCAGTAGACGTTCTCGTATCACTGCTCGAGTCTTCCAAAGAAATTGAGCGTTTGATTGCTTGCTGTCGAGCCTTAGGGCAGATAGCTGACCCAACCGCCATTGAACCACT
>JAUVTM010000222.1 GCA_030601545.1 Syntrophobacterales bacterium | reverse complement strand
AGGTCTCATCCAAACAACCCTGAACTTCAATGCAGTAGGACGCAGGCTTCCCGAGTGTGAGGCGTTTCAAGTAGGGCGAATTCCGCATAATCACCTTTCTCTTCTGAGCGCAGAGGTTTATCCCATAAATCAGTCCACATTGAACATATTAGCTTCTGAGAAGATAAACATCCCCCGAAAAGGGGCAAAAATGGGGGATTTAACGGATCAAAATCCTCAAATAGGGTTAAAAAAGGGGGATATTTACGATTGCGTCACTGATTTTGTCCGGATGTCTCGCCGCCATGAATGAGTTTTATCGGCCCCTTGACAGGGGTCAGGGCACATGTAGGTTTCAGGTGTCAGTGTTTGGGGCTTCGCCCTGCGGGCTACGACCCCACAAGCAAGGTGTCAGTGTTCAGTGTTCAGTTGTCAGGGCTTGTGGTTCCTGACACCTGACACCTTTATTATGACACCCGTCACCCGACACCTTTGTCTTTTCTCCAACACTCTCTCAGAGGCGTAGGCTCTACCCTTTCTCTGAGCTGTAGGTTCTACGAGCCGGAAGCCGGCCTGGAAGCGGAGCCGGAGGCCATTACTCCACCAAACCTCCCTGTTATAGGATTCCCAGGGTTTTGGCCTTTTCAACCGCATGCCGGCGGTTGGTGACGTTGAGCTTCTGGTAGATGTTGTGCAGGTGGCTTTTTACGGTTTCAGGTGAAATGAACAGGTTCTCTGCGATCTCCTTGTTCTGCAGACGCTGCGCCAGCAGAGCCAGGATATCGAGCTCTCGATGGGTCAGGGGCTCGACCAGGGGCTGGGGTCTTACAGATGGCACAGGAGCAGGCTGCATGTCGGAATCAGCCGGCACCGTTTCGGACTCATCTTCCTCGAAAGCGGCTAAGAGTTTAACAACGTAGTCCACGGCCACCTTCTTTTCAGCCAGTTGCTTAAGCAGGGCCGCCATAGGGAGGCCAAGTTCAACAAATGGGCGAATACATCCACCGGGCTCGGCCAGAACGACTGCCCGTTCCAGGATCGCCAGTGCCTCCTCTAATCGCCCCTGGCGGTGACGGGCCAGGGCCTGAAGGACCATGATCTCTATCATCTGGCAGTCGTTATGCCATGCTTTGACGTTTTGCCGGAGATTCTCGAGCCTTTCTGTGGCTTCCTTCAGACCGGCGTCGGATCCAATGGCAATGAGCACCCGGAATTCTGTGATGACGGGGATCTCCAAAAAGAAAAGCATCATTGGATTACCGGGCGTTTCGCTCAACGACCTTTGCCAACGGGAGGCCGAATCGAGATCACCCCGCAGCATTGCGAGGCGGGCCTGGCAGGAACGGATAATCTCAAGATGTCCGGGATCCTTCGTCCATTGTGCATAATCCTGTGCCAGCCTCATCGTCTCATCGGCTTCATCCGGTTTCCCCAAGAACTGACTGGTGATCGCCAATCCCGCCATTGCGTCAACTGCGGCCCTGGGATTCGCCATGTATCGATTCTCCACGACCAGGCTAAAGTGATGTCCCGCAGCGTTCAGATCAAACATCTGGAAGGAGGCATTCCCCTGCACATACATAGCCCATGTCTCAGTGAAGACGAGGCGGTTTGACCTGGAAATCTCTCTCAGTCGCAGGCCCTCCTGAAAAGCCTCCAGATACTCGCTGTCCAGCATATGAATAAAGCACAAGCCGAAAGTCAGCCGTGACAAAATCATCCCTTCCTGAAGGTCTTTGCTGTGAATTCCTTCATGCAGCCTCCGGATGGCTGCCTCTTTTTGGCCATTAAGATGAAGTGCCACGCAGGTCCAGTACTCGGCTTCCGATCTTAATGCTACGAAGGAGCCTTTGGGATCCAGTTCCATCGCTTTGGTAAAGAGCTCCGCACTGCGTGCTCCCTGGCTTTGAAAATAGCAGAGGATGCCCCGAAAGAAGTTTATCTCGGACAGCAATGCCGGTTCCGTTGAATCTTCGTCAAGAAGGGATTCGACACGTTCGATTATTGGGAGGATCTCCGCCACCCTGGCTAACATGAGAAAGATCCACGCCTTGCCCAACAGGAGGCCCGGTCGCTCCTGCTTGATCTCCTGAGGTAATCTGTCCATCCACGTTGCAAGCGCATGCCATTGGTCAGCGTCAAGAGCAGCGCGCCTGTTTCGTTCAACAATCTGAGCGGCAGTAAGCGCATCCCCGGCGGCAAGCGCATGCTTGATGGCCTCGTCGATGAAACCTTTTTCGGCAAACCAATTACCGGCCCGGGAATGGAGGGCGGCAATCTCCTCAGGACTCCGGTGCAGCGTCAACTGGTTTTTCAGAAACTGCTGAAACAGGTGGTGGTATCGAAACCAACGGTCTTCCGCGTCCAGGTTGACGACGAACAGGTTTTGATTTTTAAGCAAATTGATAAAATCCCAGGAATTGTTGTCAGACTGCCCTGAGTCAACATCTGGACCGCGCACCACGTCACACAACGGAGCGCAGAAGCGATCCAAAATAGCCGTGCTTAAAAGAAAATGGTGGACGTCCGGCGGCTGGTGGGTAAAAATCTCATTGAAAAGATATTCCGTTACGTATTGAAGGCCGCCAGGAATTTCAGGCAGCATGCTGGCTGCATTGCCCCGTTGCCGCATTGAAAGTGCCGCCAGGTGTAATCCGGCTATCCAGCCTTCTGTTTTTTTCGTCCATTCTGCGGCTATGGCATCCTCGATCTGCTCTCCAAGCATCTGCTGCAAGTACGCCGTTGTTTCCGCTGTCGTAAAGCACAGATCATACAAGCGGATCTCAGTCAGCAGTCCCTGGGCTCGGAAAGAAGATATGGGCAAAAACGGATCCTGCCGTCCGGACAGTACCAGGTGCATGAGCGGCGGCGGATATCGCAGCAATTCAGTGAGCAGGTCGTGCACCAATTTCTCCTGGATCAGGTGAATATCATCAATTACCAGGATATAACCCTGATCAATAAGGTTCATTTCATTGAGCAAGTTGGCCACCAATACCCTCAGCGGAGGCAGGTTTTCACTGTTCGCCAGGGCCAGGGTCTTTTCCACGGCATTGGGTAGCATGGTCCGGATAGCGGTCAGAAAGTAAATCAGGAACTGGCGCAGGTTGTTATCGCTCTCATCCACCGAAAACCAGACATTGGGATAATCGCAGTTTTCCAGCCAAGAGCTCAACAGAAGACTCTTGCCGTATCCTGCCGGGGCCGATACCAGTGTTAGTTGCCTATGGAGGCCCTTTTCTAACTGTTCCAACAGCCGGGGACGACGAACATGGGTCTCGGGAATCGGAGGACGGTGGAACTTGTTCCGTATGATCGGGATCGTCTCTTCGGCCGTCCACTCATCGTAATCTCCGGAAACCTGAAAGCCCGTCCCGACCTTCACGAACTCCGAGATGACGATCCCTGTGACTGAAGAACTCAGGTAGATCTCGTCACGCATCACGGCCCGTACGCCGTTGAGCAGCTCTTCCGGAGCGCTTTCCTTCAGGATATACCCCACGGCCCCGGCACGCAGCATGTCTTCGATAAAACGTTTCCCGGAGTGGATGGATAGTGCCATGACTTTGGTATCCGGAAACTCAGAGAGGATGTGCCGGGTGGCATCGATTCCGTTGAAATTCGGCATGGTTATATCCATGATCACCACATCCGGCGAAAGTTTTCGGACCTGGTCGATGGCCTCTTGCCCGTCACCGGCCTCGCCGACCACTTGGATATCCTGTTCCTCTTCTAAAAGG
>JAUVTM010000036.1 GCA_030601545.1 Syntrophobacterales bacterium | reverse complement strand
CATAAGTTCAGTGATGGTGTACTCTCACACAGTCAACAAGGCTTACGGTCGTCCTGTGAAGTCAAAAACTCGATTTTACGGGAATGGATAGGTTTTTCTTGACTTCACTTTTCATATGTGTCTTCTGTGTTCCGTCCTCCGGCCTCTGACTTCTAACCCCCGTCTCGCCCGACCTCCCGTCTCGCTTCCTTCTCCATGCCCCATGCTCAGCTCTACTGGCGCCTGGCTCCTCGCTTCTAAAACCTGCTGGACTCATAAATCATCGGGTGAGAATACATCGGCGGAGAAGATGTAGATCTCTGTCTTCTTGTCCTTCCAAGCATCCTCTGGCAGGCCGGCTTTCGTGCAGGTGTGCTCCAAAAAGGTGGTGCGATCCCAACCCCATTCTGTCGCCACCTGTGGCAAGAGTAATCCCCTGCAACTGCCCCGTTTCATGTAAATGCCGTGTTTGCCAACTTCTATTTCATCCACCTCTGCAATCCGCTGGAGTGGGGTGAGAACAGAAATCTCATACTCAAGCAGTCCCAATTCCTTTGAGGATACCGGCGGGAACCGGGGATCGTGGAAAGCAGCGGCCTCAGCCATCTCGATAATAGTCTTGACCAAAGGTTCTTTGGCGCGAATGTGACCGATACAGCCCCTGAGCTTGCCTTCTTTATGGAGAGTCACAAACGCTCCTCGAGGCTCTTTCAGAGTTGGAGAGTTAACCACGAATTCAGGCGTTTTCTCGCCGCGACACTGGGACTCCACCACGTCCCGAGCAATTTCAAGTAGCTGCGCTTTCTCCTCAGAGGTAAGCCCCAAATTCACTCCAACTCTTCGATTCTTGGGGTTCTCCCCTTTGGATTTATTGGAGTCGACCCATAGAGCAGCAGCCATATAACCCACTACGCTACTGTGATCACCAGTAACATCACCAGAGTTGGCATAGTGCAGCACCCGGCTTTTGTTTGCCCCCAGGCGGCGGGCAATAAGCATGGCAGTGACCATGGGGCCGCCGCCACAGGCCTCACAAAGCCCATTGGCTAGATCATCGCTCAACCCTTGTGGATCAAAATCATTCACCTTGTCCACCACCACCTGATCCAAGCGCTTTGCCTGCTTGTACGGGTGGAAGTGGGAGAGATCAGAACTTGCAACTACCAGAACCGATCTGTTTTCAACGCAGTCGGCCACCGCCTCTGCTAACCATTTGCACGTCGCAAAATCCTGGTTTCCCATGACGAGGGGTACAAGCTTGACATCAGGCATGAGCACTTGAAGAAACGGAAGCTGGATCTCCAGCGAATGTTCCTGAGTATGGGCCTCAGGGACATACTGTATGCGGCTTTCTCTCTGTTTCACTGCCGAAATCAACTCTCGGTCCAGGGGTACTACACCCAATGGCGTACGATACCCACCTCGATCATAGACGGATACACCCCTAAAATGCGAACGGTGGCTGGGGGCAATGACTACAACGCTGGAGAATTTCCTCTCACCTAACAGCTTGTAAGCGTATGCAGCCACCTGTCCAGAGTAGCGGTATCCAGCATGGGGAGATATCAGTGCGATAAGTTGTCCTTGGAGATCAGCCGTTGAAGCCTGGCTCAAATAGTCCTGGACTTCCCGCTGCAGGCGAGAAGCATTTCCCGGATACCAGGATCCGGCAATCACCGACTCACGAATTTGTTCCGACGGCATGGTCTTACCCTCCATCGCGGCCGCATTGTGGGTGTTCAAGCTCATACTCAAAGAGAGGATGGCGGCCAGGGTGGCAAAAATTAACAACCGGAGAGTCATATTGTCAGCGCAACCTTTCGTGCTCTTGGAGGCAGGTTATTAATAGCCCGGAAGGACGGCCATATCCACTGTCCGCCTTAGGCGAATTCGTGAAATATCCGGGCTAGAGTGAGGGAAGCAACACGTTATAAAATCGCTTCGCGATTTTATACGACGCCCGCCGCCGGCGGACTCAAAAAAGGAAATTCCTATACCATCAAGTTGTCCACGTCAGCGCTGATAGATCGATCCTATTCTAATAAAGAGCTGCGAGCTCTGTCAACAAGAGGCTCGCCAGGAGTTTCCCCATTTTTTTGGAGGTATGAGTATATTAAGAATAATTGAGACAGATCCATCTGGACATTCCTTGTGTTTGTTCTGAAGTGACTGGCGGAAGGTCTGTGCCACTTCCGCAGCTGTGGGTGGGGGAGCCCCTGGCCCCGTTACGCAGGAACGGGGAACAGGGAGGGGGCGCCCTGCCCGCCATCGCGAGCCGCTCAGGCGAGGCGGGCGGGCTTCCCCCGCCCACAGCTGCGCTAGAAGTGACCAGACCGTGAGACTCGAACGCAAGAACAAATACCAGGAATGTCCTTTCAACCTCGGCAATCACTGCTAGACAGGCTTACCGCTCAAGGGCTGGGATATTCCCTCCGCTTACGCTCGGTCTGCTGTCCTTTTCGGGCGGTGGTGCTTCGAGCCGAAGTAGATGGCAGCCCGAGCTGCGGATATTGCCAGCCTCTGCCATAGTGGCTGGGCAGGCTAATCAATTGAAACTGGCAGCGGCTGGCTATATACGCCGCTTCGGGAAAATCCCAGCCCTTGAGCTCCATCTAAACAGAGCGCAGATACACTTTTCCTTTGTAAATCACCCTCAGTAGGCTAATAGCCTCACTATAGAGCGATTAAACATCAATTTTTGGATAACTCTTGGAGGCGTGCATGACAGGCTTCTCATCCAGGATGAGCTGGAGTATACTACCATCTCGACAAATGGCACTCGCGAGGTAGTCCATGCTAAATTCCACTCATTTCCTTGACCACGTTACCATCATCCTGTATCGGCCTCGGTTTCCTGAAAACATAGGAGCAGCGGTGCGAGCAGCCTGCAATATGGGAATCTCCCGGCTGATGTTGGTTTCGCCGGCAGACTGCGACCTTACCCGCATCCTTAAGATGGCCACCCATGCCGCGGCTGACCTGGTGGAAAACATGGAGGTGCATTCTGATCTGGGCACAGCCTTGAAACCTTTTCATTACATTGTGGGAACCACCGCCAGAACTGGCGGGCAACGTCAAGAGCTTAACACACCCCGGGAGATGGCGAAAAAGCTGGTACCCATCTGTACCAACAATCGGGTTGCCCTGCTATTCGGACCAGAGGATCGGGGACTTACCAACGTTCAGCTTCGTTACTGCCACGCTGTGGTCACGATCCCCACCTCGGATTTTTCCTCATTGAATCTGGCACAGGCAGTGATGATACTCTGCTACGAACTTATGATGGCAGGCAACCAGCCAACTGATCAGTTTGTACCACGGCTAGCCACTCGGCGTGAGCTTGACGGTATGTATGAACACTTGAAGGAAACATTCATAAAGATCAATTTCATCAATCTAGACAACCCGGACTACTGGATGCAAAACATCAGACGTTTCTTCTCCCGGATTGGACTTCGGGCTCGAGATGTTAAAATAATCCGCGGAATCTGCCGTCAGCTTGATTGGTACACACAGAGAACAATAGAGAATATAGATCAGCTTGAAGGTAAGTAAAGAATATAGGGGTGGTAGACCCTGGAATTGATTGCGAAGGAGTCAGGAGTCAGAATCCAGTAGGCATAGAGTATAGGGAGACAATTTCGAATTGACATTTAACCCTTGTCTCGCTCGACCTCACGTCTCGCCAGTCTCGCCGTTAGTAAACCAATCCTACCCGCTCTTTAGCCAGTTCCAAGGTTGGTAGAGCTTTTGCCCTGGCCTTCTCAGCACCGGCTTGCAGAACTTCCCGAACATGGTCAGGGGCCTGCTCCAGTTGTTTCCGCTTCTCCCGCGCCGGTCCGAAAAACTCCCATATCCCGCCGAAGAGTTCATTCTTGACCTCACTGTATTTCAGCCCCCCCCTCCGATAGCGTTCTGCCAGGTCAGTCTTTTCATCTTCACTCAGAAACAGGGAAATAATGGCGAAGAGGTTACATTTGTCTGGGTCCTTCGGCTCTGACACGGGGGTGGAGTCGGTTACGATTCCCGCAATTTTTTTTCGGAGACTTTCCTCTGCCGTAAAGATCTCGATGGTGTTGTCATAAGACTTACTCATCTTCCTGCCGTCTAAACCCAATACTGTAGGTATATTGGGATTAATCTCCGCCTCGGGGATTACAAAGGTCTCCCCGAAAAAATGATTGAATTTGATGGCGATGTCACGTGCGATCTCAAGGTGCTGCTGTTGATCTTGTCCCACCGGAACTCTCTCCGATTGATAGAGGAGAATATCTGCGGCCATTAATACGGGATAAGAAAGAAGTCCATGATTCGGAGACAAACCTTGAGCTATTTTATCTTTATAAGAGTGACTCCTGAGCAGAAGCCCCACTGGGGTGACATTGCTGAGTATCCAGGTCAATTCCGCCACCTCCGGCACGTCTGATTGTACCCAGAAAATAGCCTGATCCGGATCTAGCCCCAAAGCTAGAAAGTCCATAGCGGCATCAACGGTCCCTTTGGCGAGTTGCTTCCCGTCAGTCACCGAAGTCATGGCGTGATAATTGACGATGAAGCAATAAAGCTCGTCTACCTCTTGGTACTCGATCATGGGCTTCATCATGCCGAAGTAGTTGCCTATGTGCAGACTGCCTGACGGTTGAATGCCTGAAAGTATGCGCATTATTGCTTGCTCCTTATCCTGATTAAAAAAAGCCCCGGGTTAGGTCAAAGGTTTCTTTTACCCCATTTGAGAAAATATTCAACCTTTAAATTGCCTGGAGGTCCCTTTCTCTTGCATCTGTATATCAACTTAGGGTAAACTCTCCCAAGTTCGTCGAAGCCGTTATTAGGTCCTGTACCTGTTTGTTCACTGTCTTCGTTCTGGAAATATTTCGCTTGACCTCCCTCGCCAACGAAAGGATCAATTGCCATGGCAGAACACAGATGTAGAGCTTGTCTGGTCTATTGCATGGATTTTCGCCTTCATGAGTCACTCGCAAACTTCTTTGCTGAGCAGAAACTGGACGGGGATGGAGCCGATATCATTCGTGTAGGTGGAGCCATCAAGAGCCTTTCTCGGCCTAAGGAAGCTCGGGATCGAGAGTTCTTGCTGGAACAGTTAAACGTTGCCTATGCACTCCACGGGGTGCGCCAGTTCTATCTCATCAACCACGAGGACTGTGGGGCTTACGGTCTAGAAGATGTCATCGATAGTCCGGAGGAACTTGCCACCCATCGAGAAGATCTCCGTGTTGCCAAAGCTCTAATCCAGAATCGCTTTCCCGACACGGAAATTCTCACCTACTTTATGAAGCTCAGTGGAACAGCAGAGGTTGTCGATTAATTAGAAAGACGCATAGCGCAGAGCGCCAAGCGCATAGCGAGACTTCTCCTGGACGCTTTGCTCTTTGCGCTCTGCTTTCGTATATAAAACTATACACCCTGATATCTAATTGTGCACCAAAGTGCTTCCCTGGTTGCCTCCTACTGAATACTGCTCTTGCTTCGTCATCTATGCAGTTTCACCTATAACTTATCAGCATTATTTCACTTTTTTCTCCCCATAACATAGCTTCCTTCCTGGAATTAATACTTCCACCTTTTTTTCCCGTGGCATAGCCCTTGCTTGATAACGAAGTGGCGGAGAAATATGAATCTGTTTGGATGAGGAGAAGATCATGAAAACATATCGTGCCCTCATCACCTTGCTTGCGTGCGTGGTGATAGTCACCGTATCTCTAACTTGGCCTCAGCCAGGCAATCTGGTTTCCCAAGCTTACGCCAAGGAAATGGCTCAGAAGAATAAGATAATTGCAGACACTCTCGCTGCTCATAAGCTCACCTGTTTGAGCAGAGACGGCGTGATCAAGACGGTTTTGCTTGATGGCAAATGGATTGAGGTTCGGGAGGTGGAACTCGTTAACCAAACCCTCGTGATCAGAACTGATGTAGGGAACATTAGTCTGGCAGCGGTGTTCAACAACCCTTAACCCGGATATTTCTGGAGGCGGTCCTTTCTGAGGACCGCCTTTTTTTTTGACCTGTCTAGAGCTGCAATGGCTTCCAATTGCAGTGGCCCGTAGAAAGATTCTTCCTTTTAAGTTAAAAAGGCTTTGACAGTTGTTGCACTATTTTTTAGAATTGTTATAATTATCACGATCTCTAGGCGGTTGCTAAAATGGACTGTTCGTGCTGATTTGGGCCGACTTTCTTACCGGCTACCAATGTTTAAGTTCAGGATAGCAACCTTAAAGTGAGGAGGACTTTTTACCATGAATGAGTTGCTGGCTCCCGGTGGCAGCCTTGAAATGGTGGCAGAGGTTTTTGCCAGTGGCGCTGATTCTGTCTACGTCGGAGCAAAGGGATTCAGCCGAAGGAAATGCGCCTGGGAATTGGAAGATAGCCAGATCAAAGAGGCAATTAGTATTGCTGCCGACTATGGTGGCAAGGTTAGGGTAGCCATCAACACCGACGTTTCTGAAGAAAAATTCTTCCGCCTCCTCGGCAAGGCTTCAAAGTGGGCCCAATGGGGTGTGGAAGGTGTGATCGCTAAAACCCCAGAACTGATGCGGCTGATCAAACGCGATCACCCTGAGCTGACCATCCACGCCAGTGTTGGCTGTAATATCCGCACCAAGAAAGAAATGGAATACTACCGGGAGGCTGGTGCCACTCAGGTTGTGGCCTCCACTGAAATCAACACCCTGGAAAAGCTGGACCGCTTTAAAAAGGAGGCAGACGCAGTTGGCGTCCTAACCGAAATACTCATCCATGGCAACCGTTGCATCGGCGGTGTAGGGAACTGCCTGTTCCACGAAATAACCAGTGATTCTTATGTCAAAAAGGTTTACACGGATGAGGATGGCCACGAAATCGTTGAATATCAGGGTTGGCCCGACAAGGGTGGGAGCTGCTACCGTTTCTGCTTGCTCACTGAAGCCCAAAGAGAGAAACTGATGCGGCGTAAAGGCAAGAGCAGTAAAGAAATCAATGCCGTGAATGAGAAAATTCACCGCAATCCCAATGTAGCCTTTGCCATTCAAGGCGAGGAATTTAAGAAGTACATTGATCTGGGCCTGCATACCTTGAAAGTCCAGGGCCGTGAGTACCCGATTGCGCTCATTGGCCAGATGATCCGTGACTATCGAATCCTTATCGACGCCCATATTCAGGGGAGAAACCCTGCAGACCCCGAATTGATCACGGTGGAGAAAAATCTCGAAAGACTCGTCAAAGACCGTGATCGGGCCAGGATGGAAAAGACCAGGGAACTGCACCAGCAAATCAAGGGTCTCTCAGATATGGAGGGCTGAGTGATGTCCAGAGTCTTCCTGGTACGTCATGGCCAAACAGCGTGGAATGTGGGCGAGATTTTTCGCGGCCGAGCAGACATTCCTTTGGATGAGACCGGCAAACATGAGGTACACTTGGCTGGCGAGACACTCAAGGACGAAACCCTCCACGCTGTTTACAGCAGCCCCCTCTCCCGCTCCATGGAAACAGCCGAGAATATAGCTAAATTTCATGACATATCTGTAACGCCCCTTGATGCCATAATCGACATCAGTTACGGAGAATGGGAAGGACTAGGCAACCAGGAGGTTCAGCAGAAATACCCCGAACTCCATGCCCTTTGGCTTAGTGAGCCACACAAGGTCCTGTTTCCTGGAGGTGAGAGTCTAGACGAGGTGCGATCGCGTACCATGGCTGCCCTGGAAGACCTGTTGCCTAAACACAAAGATGAAAATTTTGCTCTGGTTGCCCACCGGGTTCCCAACAAGGTGATCTGTTGTGCCCTGCTGGGGCTGGACAACAGCCACTTCTGGCGTATTCAGCAAGACACCGCCTGTACCAATCTTTTTGTTTACCGGAACGGGCAATGGATCATATCCTACCTGAATGACACCTCTTATCTCAGGTCGCTGGGGAGAGGAGCCCTGCCCGACTTTTGATCCATCCCCCACCACAAGATTCCCTCTGTTTATCACTCCTTGAAATAATTTGGGCAGTTATTATATGATCCTTTCTCTTGAATCGTTCACGAATTTTGGTGGTTTCCTGAGCTTTTTCAAATTAATCCTTTTGTTTTGTAGAACTTTTTCAGATCATCGTTGTCTAATCTCGACAAATGGGTACAGAATCGTTGGCTCAACAAAGTTCAACCGTTAAGCGTCAAGAAGAACAACTACTCGTTGATCGTTGTCAGCGAGGAGATAGGGAAGCTTTCGCCCAACTGATGAGACTACATGAAAAACAAATCTATAATTTCACGTATCGCATGTTGGGAAATGAAGGGGAAGCTGAGGATTTGACCCAGGATATTTTCATTGCTGCTTTCCGGGGGATACGGAGTTTTCGTGGTGAAGCCAAGTTCTCAACCTGGCTCTACCGCATCGCCCTGAACCAGGCGCGCAATCGCATCAAGTACCTGTCGAGAAGAAATTTTTTTGCCAGACAGGCGAGAAGAGCAGATTATGGAGCAAAGATGGTGTCGGAGAGCCCAGAGGGACTAGCCGACAGTGCTCCCACCCCAGAACAATGGACGATAACGAAAGACCTGGCCGCCCAGGTGCAGGAATGCCTCAACCAAATACCTCACCAGGCCAGACAGATACTGGTATTGAGGGATGTACAGGGTTTTTCCTATGACGAATTGAGTGAAATGCTCTCTTTAAAGCCTGGTACAGTGAAATCACGTCTGCACCGAGCCAGAGCAGCTCTGCGGGAATGCCTTGCAGGCAAATTAGAGTAACTTATGAACTGCGGGAAGTATCAAGCACAATTCAACGATTATCTGGACGGCGACCTGTCGCCGAGCGAGCGCGAAACATTACAGTACCACCTCAAGGAATGCCTGCCCTGTTATCGTAAGTGGGGTTCCTTACAGAAAACCCACGAAATCTTACATCAACTGCCGCCCCTCGATCCTCCCGAACATCTCAGTGCCGTGGTAATGGCACGGTTGAAGGATAGCCGTTTCCGTCAGCGTTTTTGGTACCCTGCAAACCTCCCCCGCTGGCTTCCCATGGGGGTGGGTGCAGCTGTACTGTTACTTATCTCTGCTGCCCTATGGCAGGTGATGCCGTCTCAGTACCCTTGGCAATCACTTTTCCCCAGTTCCCGGAAAAATGTGGCGACTAGCCCCGGCTTTTCTGAGAAACCCCACGAAAGCCTCACGATAAGGAAGAGAGATTTCGACTCCTCTGCTCCGGTCATAGTACTGAGGGTCAAGGACTTCTCCAGGGCAGATCAACAATTGCAGTCAATGCTGCGTTCGTTTGCTAGACTACCGCTGCCGGGAAGACAGTCGCCTCGCTCCCCCCATGCCAGATCAGCGCGTTTATTCCAGCTCCAGGTCACGGGCCAACGTTTGCCCCATCTGCTCCGGGAATTGCACAAGATCGGCCACCTCGACCAGGGCCAAGTGGAGAGCCAGAAATTAGCCAATCCTGGTCAGCAAGGGCAGGTCTCCATTCGTATAGTGGTGGTGAGCAACGGATCTGATGTGGAGATACGTCAACTACTACGGGAAGGAAAGTAAAGAATCCGGACCCAAAGGACCCGGCTTTGGACTGCCCCCTGAGGAGGCTTCCATACTCCTTCCCCCTTGCGGCAGTCTGCTGGAGTGATGGAGTGGTGGAGCATTGCAAAATATCAAATCTCAGGGTTTCAGGTGTCGGGTGTCAGGTGTCAGGTGTCAGGGAAGAAAAACAAAAACACTGAAACCTGAACACTGAAACCTGAAACCTCAGTCTTTGCTCACTCAATACGCTTCCAGCGTGTGCCTTCTGGGGTATCGGTAACCTTGACCCCTCGCCCCAAAAGTTCCTGGCGCAACCGATCAGCCTCGTCCCAACGTTTGTTGCGTCTGGCTTCAGCTCTGGTTTCCAGGAGTCGGCAGGTATCTTCATCCAGCTCGGGCTCCAGGCATTGCAAGACATTTAACACAGAATCAAGCCGTTCCATAGCCGCAAGAGCTGATTTCTTTTGACTTTCGCTTATACGGCCATCAGATAGATACGGATTGAGTTTACGGATAAAACCGAAAACTGCCGCCAGTGCCGATGAGACGTTCAGATCGTCGCCCATGGCCTGATCAAAATTCTGCTCAACTTCATAGACGAACTGGTCGACCTCCTCAGCAGCCTCCCCTATAACCACATGTTGTAGCCGCTGACTGAATTCATCCAGCCGCTCCAAACCCCGAGCAGCCTCCTGTAAGCGGCCCTCGTCGAAATGCAAAGGTTTGCGGTAATGGGTAGCCAGCAACCAATAGCGAATCTGTCTGCCGCTGTAGCCGCCATCCAACAATTGCTGCACCGTCACCCTGCCCTCTCCCTCTCTGGACATCTTCTTGCCGTCCATCAACACCCGTTCGCAATGGATATAGTAGTTGGCGAGCTGTTTGCCGGTCGCGGCCTGGGCAATGGCAATCTCGTTTTCATTGTGGGGGAATAAAAAGTCCAAGCTGCTGACATGAATGTCTATGGTCTCCCCCAGCTGCTTCATGGCCAAAGCTGCTGTCTCAAGGTGGAGAGATGGCAGCACATTTCCCCAGGAGGTTTTCAGATAGATCCCACGCTTCAACTCTGCCAGGGTGGCCCGTCTGAGTAAGGTAAAGTCCCGGGGATTCAGCTTCTCATACGCTTCAAGATCAACCGTCTTCCCGAGTCTGATTTTCTGCAGATCCACTCGAGATAGTCTGCCGTAGTCCGAAAATTTTGAGATGTCAAAATAAATAGACCGCAGTTTCTCGTAGGCGAAACCCTTTTCCATCAGGCTTTTGCTGATGTCCAAGATATCGTCAACATGGTCGCTGGTGCGCGGATAGTAAGTGGCCGGCTGTACTCCCAGGACACTCAGATCCCGACGACAGATCTCCATGTATCTCTCGGCATTAGCGTCCAGATCAGAATCGGTTCGACCAGGGTCCAGTAACGCCTTTTCCCCCATATCGGTAATATTGACCACCTGGGTTACCTCAAAACCCTTGTATTCCAGATAACGCCGCAGGAGATCAGCTACCACAGAGCGACGACTCTCTGTCATATCGAGGGATTCGCCCACAGCCGGCCCGGTGGTAAAAAGGGAGACTTTGCCTTCCGAGATGGGTTTGAAGTCTTCTTTCTGGCGCGAAAAAGTATTGTAAAAGCGGAAATCAGGTTCCATTAAGGTGGTAAACAAGTTAGTGCTCAGATAGCGTTCACCGCCGTCGGGGAGAATTGCCACAATGGTTCCTCGCGTCAAATCGTTGGCTGTCCGGAGTGCCGCCGCCATGGCTGCCCCTGCACTCATTCCCACAAAAATACCCTCTTCTCTTGCCAGTCTCCTCGCGGTCTCGAAGGCCTCCGCGTCCTCGATATGAACAATCTCATCCATGATTTCTTTGTCGAATATGCCCGGCACGTAGGACTCCTTCATATTTTTGAGACCTTGAATCTTATGCCCCATATAGGGTTCTACCGCAATAGTCCGGACATTTTTCTCATATTCCTTCAAGCGTTTGGTGACGCCGACAGCAGTACCGGTTGTCCCTAAAGTCATTATGACATGAGTCACCTTGCCTTCGGTTTGCTCCCAGATTTCGGTGGCGGTGGTATGGTAATGAGCTTTCCAATTGTCTTCATTGTTGAATTGATCAGGCATATAATAGCGTTCAGGAAATCTACGGACTAATTCGTAGACCTTCTCTATAGCACCATCCGTACCCAGAGCTCCTGGAGTTAGCAGAATTTCGCCCCCCAGGGCTTTCAGTATCTTCTGGCGTTCCTGGCTGGCGGTTTCTGGCATCGCCAGGGAAATACGATAGCCCTTCACTGCGGCAACCATGGCCATACCAATACCGGTATTGCCGCTGGTGGCCTCAATTATGATCTTTTCGGGAGTCAGTTCGCCGCGCCGTTCGGCTTCCTCTATCATCCGAAGGGCAATGCGGTCTTTGACGGAGCCGCCGGGGTTTTGAGACTCCAGCTTAGCGTAAATATCAACGTTCGGATTGGGATTGAGACGGCTGACGAGAATCAAAGGGGTGTTGCCAATCAACTGCAGGATATTATCATAGACATTTCTCATGGTTCGTTCCAGTAAAAAAACCCTTTGCTTTGCTCGGCTAGAGGAAATACGATTTGTGCTGAAGCTCTTGAATGTGAAAAAAACATACTAAATAACCGAAATACTAGCAACAACCTTTTTCTGGAGAAGTTGCCGGGCCACCTTCCCTTGCGTCTCGTAAGTGTTTATTATAGCCTTTGACGGCTTCGTAAAAAGTCCATCTGCTGTGTTGCGCTTCATCTTTAGTCATTGCGGCGTACCGGTAAGTACGCCTCATTCCTAAAGATTCGCGCGCCTTGCATCTGGAGCTTTTTACTGTGCCGTCTCATTAATGACTTTTTAAGAGATCATCAGCCTTTGACAGTGGACAGAAAACAAGGAGATTGTTATCTGATGCTGATGAATCGGAAAATTTTCGCCCTAGATTTGTCTGTGGAAGCTACCTCGGCCTACATTCTCATCTGTACCCTGGCCGAAAGCGGTACACCGGTTACCATTGAGTCGGCGGGCTCATTATGGAATGACAGCCCGGAGGCTCTAACAGGGGCCTTAGAAGAACTCAACCGCC
>JAUVTM010000008.1 GCA_030601545.1 Syntrophobacterales bacterium | reverse complement strand
CTTTAACTCAATTGTCTTCAGCACCACCTTGCTCCTTTTTCGGTTCATGGTTTCGTTTGAAGCGCATGACAATTGTCCTTATGTTAAAGTTAACATAACCAAAGCGCTAAAAAAAGAGGTGGACGTAGCCTCCTCGGGGATATTAATTCAAAATACGTGGACCAGATTCTTTATACTCAAAAGCCTCATAGATTAGCTCTACCTTGACTTCACAGCAGTTCGAGCACCAACAGATCTCCTTGTCTACCAGGTTGCCGCAGGAACAGATCAATTGCTGTTTCGGTTTTTCAATTAGCATGGCTTCTACTTGTCATCGCAGCCTTCCTGAGGCTGCCTACCAGGTTATGTAAGGGCTGTTGACCATGCCGCCAATGAGCAAGAATACTCCGATGGCAACGGCACAATAGCCGAACAGTAAGAATAGGGCGCGCCTTCCGGCTCCTGCTTCGGGAACCAGGGCATTTTCCATTTTTCCTTCCTGCTCCAATCGCTCCACCCAGGCGGGCTTTTCGTTGCGGGTGTGGTGCAAACTCACACTTCCCTCGAACATGGCCCGGTCCATGGGAAAGTTATGTCGCCGCAGGTGGGCGATAAAAAAGTGTATGGTAAACACATGGACCATGGCCAGAATAGCCTCGATGCGGTGGACCCAAAGGGCGATGTTCAACCCCCAGCCCGGTATGATGCGGGTGGCAATCAAAGAGTAGGCCAGGAGCAAGCCGGTAATACCAAGAACGGAAATCCCCCAAAACACAGCCCAGTAATCGAATTTTTCCCAATAACCCCAGCGGTCGAACCGTGGGGCCTCGGCTCTGCCAATAAACCAGAGCATATGTTGGATGAGGTCTTTGATGTCTTTGGGCTGGAGCAGGATAGAGTCGGGCGTGAAGAGACATCGCGGGAACTCTTTCCACTTAATTTTGGAGAACAAATAGAGGATGTGGGTGAGGAAAAGGAAGATCAAAAAGATACCCACATATATGTGTATGGTCCGGCAGGTCTCGTAGCCACCGAACACCCACGCCAGCCCCTGGCCCCAGGAGGTTTCTATGTATAGACGGGCAAGACCGGTGCTGCCCTGGGTCAGGAAAGAGAGCAACAAACACAGGTGAAAGAGCCTTTGCAGCGGAGTAAACCGTCTGATCCTAGTCTTTGGTCTCACCTTCAGCCTTCTCCTCTTTGATGAACAGCTCCCTTACTCCCCACAAAGCCGCGTGGGGCAGGGCGAACAAAAAGGTGCCTATCGTCATGGAAACCATACCCCAGAACACATAGAAGAGCGCGGGGAAGCTCTTCCGGGTGTCCATGTCTGCCGGGTTGGGGGTGTGGACCACGTAGGAGGCAAAGGAAGCACTGGATCCCTCATGGCACTTGGCGCAGACATAAGCGTGCCTCCGAATGGGGTTCATCGGGGAATAGTAATGATCGATGCTGGCGATGGGCTCACCCCCATGGCACTGCCGGCAGGTGAGGTTAGCCCGAACCGTGTGGATGTCTCTGGTCTGTTCGATGTGGCATTTTTCGCAACGCGCCCGCTCGTAGAACCTGATTGATTGGTGGGAATCCGCGAGCCTGGTACGTATGCGTACCTTAGCCGCTGAAGGGCTATAGGGGAATAGGCCCCGCCTCACCCCAGGTATCTCCACCAGAGGGAGCATGCGGCGGGGCTTGACCTCGTATTCCTCGTAGTAACCGGTACTGACCTCGTGCTCTCTGTAACGGCGGATAGCAGAGGCCACCTCCTCCCCCTGAGCCCAAGCCGACTCAGCAAGAGGAGTCATCAGGATCAGGAGCAGGGACAGGATTCCGAGAAGGCTCCTCATACACCCCCGAAGTTGGCTAGCTGTCAGATCCGCCATAGCCATACTCGCATTTCTTGGCGCTGCTGTGATCTCGTCCACCATTCCATTATTCCAATATTCCAAATAGGGAGCGAAGCGAACCAAGTTCTATCTACCTGGTGCGATGCACTCCCAACAAAGTCTTTTTGGCCAGGCCGTCGAATACCTGTTGTAGGGTCGCCAGATCAGCGTCTTTGTGCTTATGGCAGGTCTGGCACGAATTGGGAACTCTGGGATTCTGTAGGGTCTCCTTGGGCAACAGGGTAACAAAGGCATGGCTGTGGGTGTTCCCGGACTCGGCGCTCTCGACAATCCTGGGCATGTGGCAACCGACGCAGTTGGCAAACGAGTGGATGGAATGAGCCTGGTTTGTGTTTATCACCCGGTGGCACCTCAGACACTGCTCTGAACCTGACCCCATGGTCTGGAATTGAGTCGGGGCCACGCCCAACTGGTGGACGAAGTGACAAGAAGTGCAAGTGACGCCTTCTTTGGCGTGAGTGGAAAGCTTCCAGGCGTTGTACTCCTGGTGGTGCCCTTGAGCCAACCCGTTGGCGAATGCAATTTTTGCGTCCATGTTGGCAGGATAGGGCGAGTCAAAATAGGGACCCAAGGCTCGACCTGAACGGTAGCCCACGGGCCAGGCGACATCCTTCACCATGGTTGACACGCCCGTGCTGTGACAGGACCCGCAGACCTGGGTCCTGAGCCCGGCGGGCAGTGTGGCCGGATTGACAATGGTTGTTCGCTTGTCAAATATGGCTGTTTTGGGCAAAACAACGTGATGAGACCCCGGACCGTGGCAGGCCTCACAGCCCACACGTCCTTCCACGAAAGTACCCTTTTCTACATCAACACCAGTTGTGTGACAGCCGCTGCAATCCTTGATCCAGGAACGCTTGTCCCAGTCATCCTCGCGGTAAGCCAGCCAGCTGTTTTCCCAGATGTCATATTCAATGGGGGCAACATAGAGAGTGCCTTCCTTCTCGACAATGTAGCCCTGTTTCCACTGGACACCGATGGTGTACTTCAAATCCTCAACCTCAGGGATGTAGATATCATCCACCGGCACCTTCAAATCTTTCTCCATCTTTCGCAGGTCAGCCCTTATAGCCTCGGGGTTCATCGTGGCGGCCATGGCGTCCAGATTTTGGGTCACGTCCTGAATCGTGCGACTGTGAAGTGTACCTCGCCAGGAGTCGTAGTGCTCCAGGTGGCACATCTTGCACTGCTCTGAGCCCACATAGGTCTTCGGCTCAGACACTACTTTCTTTACCTCGTCGGGGCCTCGCCCGCAGCCGGCCAGAAACGCGACCAGCAGTACTGTGAAAGCAAGTCTGGCCCATCCACTTATTTTCATCTTTCCCTCCCTGTCCACACAGGCTTAGAAATCTCGATCGCCCCAAATCTTAGCCGGATATTTCGCGATTCGCTTATGGCCCTTTTTAGCTGGAAACAGAGCAATGCAGACCGCTCACTTAAGATCACCTGCATACCCCTCAACTTCTTCTCGCTCAAACTCGATAAAGTTCTTGGTCAACGCGGCCATTTCCCGATAGAAAGGGAGCTCTGCCTCCCTGGTGACCTTGTCGCAGAAAAAAGGAACCCAACGAATAAGGTGTTCTTCTATAAATTTCCTTTCAGTCCTCAAACAATCAAGTGCCCCGTCCTCATCTTCCTCTCTCCAGGCCTGTTCTTCCCGGAGAGTAAGCTGTTGCATAAACTCGAGTTCTACTGAGATGTGGTCAGGTAGCCCCGTGTACTCAGAGTTGTAACTAAGTCCGGTGGACTCGATAAATCGCTTGACCTCAGCAGTGGACTCCCCCCAAAGGAGACCGCCTTGGCCATCACCTTTTTGGTGCTGCACAGACTCATGGGGGGAGACGTGTTTGCCGGGGCCCAAGAACAGCCTGGCGTACTCCACTGCCAAGTCACTGAGTAACTCCTCCTCAGGCTTCTGAAAGAAGTCACTCGCCAGTTGAAGTCCCAGGTCGGATAAGACCCCCAGAAACTGGGGGTCTTTAACCTGGTGGAGGAGGTCTGCGGTAACTTCCTGACGATAGACCGAGGCCAGGAGTCCATAGATATTGCTTCTCTGCCTGGCCACAGCCATCCTCTGCGCTTTTTCCGTGTTGCCCACGCGGACCTCCTCTCGAGCGGCAGTTAGGCCTTGCGGACCTTGACCACAGTGTCCATCCATCTCTGTTGGCCGCTGATTGGATCAGGTTTGTTCGGAATAATCCAGTTTGGGTGCACACCCTTCTTCGTCCACCACTTCAGCTTGAAGTCTGAGTCATCGCCTGCGGCCAGCGGGGACTTTTTCCCGGATGCGTAGCGGCCGTACTCCCAGTGCCCGACGTGATGCGAAATAGCCACCACTCCCGGCACCACCGCCTCGGTCACGTTGGCCGTGGTCGTAATCTCGCCGGCCTCGGATTTGACTTTGATCTTGTCGCCGTCCTTGATACCCAACCGCTTGGCCGTTCTTGTGTTTATCATGGCCGGGTTGTCATGGTAGATTTCAGTCAGCCACTTGCAGTTGGCCGAGCGCGAGTGAATGTGGACCGGGACCTTATAAGTGGTCAGAATAAGGTCGTTCGCACTCATCTTTTTATGCTCGGGAATGGGCACATAGCTCGGCAGGGCCGGGAATTTTTTCATCTCAAGCAGCTCAGAATACACCTCGAAATAGCCGGACTTGTTGACCTTGTCCGGTTTGAACCCTGCGTAAACCTTACCGCCTATCTCCTGGCCGATATAGCCCTTGTAGGCATTCTTGGTCTTGGTGTAGCCCTTTTCCTTGGCCTCGGCCTCACTCTTGGCCTTGGATTTGTGCCAGTTCCAGTAGACGCCGGTGGCTTTATCGAAGATAACCCCGTCTTTCTTAAGTGCGTCAGGCTTTACCGCCTTCTTGTAGCCGTAGTACTTTGGCTTGGCCTTGGGGTCATGATAGACACCGTGCTTTTTCATGTACTCGAAGCCACCGGCCGCTTTGACAGCGGGGGTCTTCTCGCACGACATTTTGACGAACTCCTCGGCGGAGTTGAAGCCCAGCGGGAAACCCATCCTGTTGGCCAGGTCGCAGACCACGTCCTTGAAATCGCGACTTTCGCCTAGGGGTTTGACGAGAGGCTGCCGGATGTAGTACTCGGGCACCTGGGTCGGCGAGACCATGTCTTCATAGTCCCACCACTCCAGATAGGACGGGTTGGGCAGGATCATGTCTGCCAGGGCTGCTGACTCATCATAGTAAGCGTTGACACAGACCGTGAAAGGAATCAGGCTTTCGTCCTTGAGGATGTCGATGTTTTCCTGACACTCCCCATTGGCATAGACCGGGGTGTAGCAATACCACATGTACACTTCCGGCCGTCCAGCCCTACCGTCCTTTATCATCTTCAGGACCTGGTGATTGGCCCCATGGGTAGGATAGGCGATGGTGCCCGGGAAGCCCTGGGCGATCTTGAGCGCTTTAGCCTTGGGCTTCTTCTTTGGGCCCTTGGGGTACTTCCATTTAGCGCCCACAGCCCGGCAGCGGCCTCCGGGGTTGTCGATGTTGCCGGTGATGGCGGCTAGCATCTGGACCGCCCTTTCAGTGTCGGCACCATGATAGTGGGCCACTGCACCACGGTAGCTGATCACACAGGCAGGTTTCGTTTTGGCGAACTCCAGCGCCAGAGACTTGATCTTGGCCGCAGGAACGGTGCTTACCTTCTCGGCCCACTCAGGGGTGTACTGGGCCAGGTGACTCTTTAAGGCGGCAACCTTTGCAGCCGTGCTGGCGTTCGGGTCCTTGGTCGCCCTGATGAATTTAAAGAACTCCTTGTCATAGAGACCGGCCTGCATGATCACGTTGCACATGGCCAGGGCAATCGCGCCGTCGGTACCGGGCTTTACGGGCAGCCATTCCGTGGATTTGGCCGCGGTGTTGGACAGCCTTACATCAAAGGTGTACATCTTTACACCCCGGTCGACCATGGCATCGCCCAACCTCTGACACGTGGGGATGTGGTTGGTGTGAGCTTCCAGAACCCCGCTGCCGAAGTTGAGGACGAACTTGGTATTGTCGAAGTCCCAGTTGTCATAGTGCTTGCCCCAGGTGAGTTCCTGGGCGGTCCACTTGGCGCCCTCACAGATGGAGGTGTGGTTGCCGATGGTCTTGGTGCCGTAATTGGCCAGGAAGACGCTCTTGATAATCTTGCTGGATGAGGCCTTCATGCGGCCGTAGTGGAACATAAACTTTTCCGGGTGACCTTCATCTCGCAGTTTTTTCAAGCGTGCTGCAAGATCGGTGAGGGCTTCATCCCAGGAGATCCTTTTCCATTTTCCTTCGCCACGTTTTCCCACTCGCTTCATGGGGTAGAGGATTCTATCGGGATCATAGAGCTGGTTGATACCGGAAGCTCCTTTTGAGCAGATTTTACCTCTTCCCCTGATGGAGTTGGGGTTCCCCTCGAGCTTGACCAGCCTGCCGTCCTCGACAAAGCCGATCATGGAATCTCTGGTCACGCAACTCCAACAGGCCGAAGGGATCATTTTTCTTTCGGCACCGGTTTGGGGCGAGAAATCCTTCCCGCCCGCAGCCAAATCCACCGTTCCGGCCAAGGCCGATGAGCCGCCAACCTTGCCGGTGGCCATAACCGCGGCGGATGCGGCGCCGAGTTTGATTAGATCACGGCGACTTATGTCTCTTTTCATCTCATTTCCTCCTTATGTAATCTGATCCACCCAGGCCTCTTCCTTCTCGAACTTCTTTCTGGCATTGGCCATTTTCATGAGCGCACCTCTGGGGTCGATGTAGAACAGCATGGGAACAGTGTTTTCTTTCGGAAGCAGGGTGTTCTTGTCGCGGTTTTCCAGAAGTCCGAACTCCTTGACCAGCTTGGAGACCTGGCTGTTGGGATCGTTCAAGTCACCAAAGATTCTAGCCTTTTGGGGGCACATGTTGACACAGGACGGAACAACGCCGTTGTCGACCCGGTGCTGACAGAAGGTGCACTTGGCGATACCGTTCTTGGTGGAATCCTTGCCGGAGATTAGCAGCTTGTCCCAGCTACGGGCACCGTAAGGGCAGGCCTTGATACACTTACCACAACCAGTGCATAATTCGTTCTCATACAGGACCATGCCATCGGGTCGTTTGTAGGTTGCGCCGCCACGGTAGCGGATCTTTTTCCCCTCGGGGGTGATGAACTGCCGCCGGTCCTTGGGATATTCCGGGCAATCCTTGATACATGGGGGAATCCCATCCTCCTTGTTTCCCTCACAGTGGTTGCACAGCCGTGGCAAAAAGTGCTTCTCGGTTTTGGGGAATGTCCCAACAACCTGGTCATAGACGGCAGCCCGGAAGGCACCCAGAGGGGTGTTCATCTCTGCCTTGCAGGCAACGGTACAGGTTCTGCAACCGGTACACCGCCGCAGGTCAACGATAAAGGCCCATCGCGGCGCTTTGCCGCGGGCCGCAGTCGCCTTGCTGATGGGCGCAAGACCTGCCGCCGCGCCTAGCGCCAACGCCCCCGCCCCCTTGATCATTTTACGTCTGGAGAGGGCAACATTCTCACTCATAACTACCTCCTTCTCTTATGGTTAGTAGTGAACGTTATTGCTGACTTTCTTCGAGACTGTCCATCATGTCTTCGAAGTTGGTTAAGGCCGCATCTAATAGCATTATGGAGTACTTCTTGTTGTGAACCCCGTTGCCGAATCGGACCATGTTCAAATGATCCCGGCCTTCGGCAAGCATCTTCCTGGCCTCGCCCAGTTTGGCTTTGGAGAGCTTTGGCTTTGCTTTGGTCAGAGCTTTTACAGCATCCTGTTCCACCTCCCTGGTGTATTTGATCTCCTTCTCCAACTCGTCCTTCCAGTCCTTGAGAAGGGTTGTTCGGCCCTGGTGACAGCTGATGCAGATTTTATCTGAGGCCTTCAACACCCGCTGGCCCTTTTTCGAAATTCCCTGCTCCCTATGGCACGCCAAGCAGCTGGCTCGGGCCGTCTCATGCGGGCTAGGTGCGGCGAGAACCCCCTCGAGTTTTTGGCCGGCGGTTAGAAAGAGCTGTTTGCGGTGAGGCTCGGGGTGACAGGCCAGGCAGCTGTCGCGTACGTACTCTTGTCCTGAAGCGAACTTTTTGCCAATGGTCGCTTTGGCTTTAGACTGGTTCAAACCGTCTAAAGAGTGCTTGATCGGCTCGTGGCATTCCAAGCACCGGGCATTCTTGACGGTCACGTGCTTCTGGTGCATCAGCTTTTTGTTAGTTGCTTCCTTGAGATCCTTGGCCTGATCGTGGCAGGCCAGGCAGCTCTCCTTTTTGGTGCGGCCAGCGCCTAGAACCAGGGCGGTTTTTAATTTACCTTTCTCGAAGTAGGCTTGGTAGGTAGTTCCGCCGGAAGCTTGGATAAGTTCCATGTGGCAGCTGTTGCAAGAAACCTTGGCCTCTTTTAGTATCTGATGGGTGATGGGTTTTTCACCGGAGGTCTGGATCGGCTTTTTGGGGAGTGCGTGGCAAAGCTCGCATTTGCCTCGCCCCTCGTTGAACTTGACCTTGGTGAAATGGCAGAGGTGACAGGATTCCCTGCTCACCTCGAAATGTTTCTTCCCGGTCTCGTGCTGGTGGCAGCTGGTGCAGTTGACTTTCTGGCCTTCGATCTGGTTTTTCTTCTCCAGGTGCGGCTTGTGGATGAAGTGAACCTTCTCGGTAAACTTGATCTTCTTGGTCTTGAACGTGTCGTCCACTTTGCCGTGGCAGTTGGCGGTCATGCAGCTGGCATCCACGACCCTTGGCCGCGTCTGAACCGAGTGGCCGCCGAGAGGGATGTAGGCAAAACGCTCCGGGGCTGCCTTGGGAATGTGGATGATCTCAGCCTTACCACCTTTGGGCGAGGCCTGCTTCATCCCTTCGGTTTTTTTAGGAGGGTAGTGGCATTCCACACAACCGATTTTGTTGTGGGGCTTGTCCTTTTTCCAGAGATCATAGCCTTTCTGAACGATGCTGGGGTAAGTCAGAATGTGGCAATAGCCGCAAAAAAACTGGGGTTCAGGAACGGCCGGCTGCGGCAGGTCGAGCTGGAGTTGCGATTTGTTCTCGGCTCCCAAAGCCGCGCCGGATAAACTCAGGCTCGCCACCGCGGCAAGGATGAACATCCAACGGATCATTTTCTTTTCACTACGCATGTTCAGGTCCCTCTTCTTTCAATGGTAAAAACTTCTCCCCCAGGGTATAAGCCAACAGAAATCCACTAAAGATGCCTACTATAAGAAATACCTCCATAATCGTGGGCAGGTAGGAAGGCAGGATGATAGGCAGGTCGGCAGAAAGCCTTGGAAAAACGTTGGGATAAATTTGTCCGCCCACCACGAACAAGTAGCGCATGACGAAAGCACCGACAAGAACCATCAGTGAGCCAGCAAGCACGCCCCCAACACTCTTTTTCCTCGCTGAAATTACGAGAAGTAAGCCCGGTACCACACTCATGAGCCCGACCTCAAATATCCAGAATGACGGGCTAAGTGGGCCCTTCAAAATGAACAGGGTCGGCCCCTGACGCAGCGGGTCGAAAAGGCCGGTCACCAGACGGTAACTTGTCAGGACAAACCCGACGGCCAAGAGCAGGGCCAGCACCTGGGCCATCTCAAACATGAGGGTTTTAAGCTCCGGCGGCATCTCTTCACCTCTCGCCCGGTAAGTGATGATCGTGGCTGCCAAAAGCGCTGCGTATCCGGTGAAGAGGGCGGAGACGAGGAAGTAGACAGGGTAGTAGGGGCCGTACCAGAGGGCTCGGGACTCGGCGTGGGCGAATACCGAACCCAACATGGTCAGGGCCGCCACTCCGGTAATGAAGGCCACCGAGGCGACGACTCGGGGAAGCCTTGGGTCGTCCAAAATTCTGTGCAGTCGTGGATGGTACAGGAACCGTTTCAAATGTAATTTTTCCAATATCCCATCAAGGCGCGAGTCGCTTAGATCTTGTAAGGCCAAAAGTCCCAAAATGGTCCTTTTCCAGCCTTCGGCCTGTTCAGCCTGCTCGGTGAGGTTGCTCCGGATGAGTAACCAGAACTCGACCACTACAACTACAAGATAAATGTTATACAAGCTGCCCATCCAGGAGATAGCCGAGCGAAAGTTGGGAGAGATGGCATTGTAGATGGCTACCCTTTCCGGGCGGCCCAGGTGCAGCATGATAAACATCAATCCGAACATTATTGTGGTCAGAGACAGAAAGACGATCCGTTTTGACATCATCTCGTAGCGGTGCATGCCGAACACACCGCCGAGAGCGTTGATGATGCAAAGGCCCGATCCGACAACAACGAGCCAGGTGTAAGCCGAAACCATTGTTGCCCATGGTATCTGGAGGGAGAACTCCAAGATTTCCATGCTTAGGACCAGTGAGGCAACAAGAGCGTAGCCGGCCAAAAGGATAAAAGCGGCCAGGACGCTGAGCCAGACATAAAAGCGCGGGGAATGTTCGATGGCTTCCAAAGACGCTCGAAGCCCTTTATCAATCTTCGCCTTCATGTTTTTCTTTATCTCGGTGCTGGTCCGTGTTTGAGTATTGGTACATGGCTCCGGCTATGACGGAAGCGGCCGCAAAGCCTGAAGCGGAGATTCTGATTTTATCCAGGGTGTGGTTCACCACCTTTTTTGGTGCCACCACGAGGCCCATGTTTTTAGGTTTGGCGGGCAGAATGGTTATCATGTCGGTTCCGCCGGCCTCGCTAAGGCCCATAATGTAACTGGGATTTTTAAGCCGTCGGACCCGTCGCTGAGCCTCCTTCACAATCTCGTGCCTGTAGTCGAATGCAAGCGCACCCACCGGACAGGCGGCCACGCATGCCGGTTTCATGTAATTGAGCAGCGGGGTCCGGTTGTAGCAAAGGTGGCATTTTCGGGTGACCCGTTTTTCAAAGTCAAACCGAGGAATTTTGAAAGGGCAGGCCTGATAGCAGTAGCGGCAGCCAATGCACTTGTTTTCATTGATGACAACCGGACCCTGGGGAAGTTTAGTGATGGCCGTTACCGGGCAGACGCCGGCGCAGGCCGGCCGCTCGCAGTGCTGGCAGGCCCAGTGTTGATAATGTCGCTGCGTGCGGTTGTCTGAGTCGGCGCGGAGGTTGACCACCACCCAGCTGTTCGCGGTAAGGTCCGTGTTACGGTCGGTAATCAATTCATACCTGTCCATTTCTAGTCCATTCCACCGCTGGCAAGCAGACATACACCGCTTACAGCCGATGCATCGAAAGGTATCGGCCAGCTTTGCATATCGCCGCGACTGCGCAAAAACGATGGTCGGGGCTCCCAACGCCGCGGAAATCGAGCCGCCAGCCAAGAGTTTCAGCACGCTGCGTCTGCTTATTTTTTTCGCCGTCTTGTTCATCGGGCGTTATTTTCTTAATTCCTCGCTCGCTATCTCTTAGATCCCTCTGGTCTTTGGTGGACGACGGGGGGCTTGGGCATATCTTCTTTCTTGGCCGCCTCCAGAAAACCGACCAGAGCTTCAGTGGGTGTATTCTTGTGATGATGGCAGCTGTTGCAAGCGTTGGGTTGCTTGTCCAGGCCACCCGCCGTCAGAGTCGCCTGGGGGTACATGAATCTGAAAGTGTGACTGTGTGCATCCCCGGCTTCGCCAATGGCCGCCACTCTGGGCATGTGACAGCGAACGCAACTGCCAAACGTGTGAATCCGGTGTACGGAGCGGTACTGCACCGTGGTGTGGCAGCTTTTGCAGAGCTGATCCTCAAACAGCCTGGTTTTGGAGCGAATGGCCAGGAGCAGGTTGGAAGCGTCCACGTTGGGGGCAATGCCGGTCTTCCTCTCGTGCACACTGTGGCAGGTGGCGCAAACCACACCCACCTTGGCGTGCTCGCTCTTCTGCCAGTCCAGATATTGCTGGTTGCTGTACCTGGATTCCCCGCTGGGCCAGAAGTAATCGGTGTAACCGTTAGCTGCGCTAGCCTCGTTGAAGTAAAACCTCAGGTTCGCTTCGCCCTTGTGGGTCTGGTACTGAACCGGATAGGCGTATTTACCAGTCTTGTCATGGCCCCTGGTGTGGCAGGAACCGCATATCTGAGCTGCTGCGGCCGGGGTGAGCCGGGAGGCGTTAATTATGGTGCGAATCTCGAAGCCGGGAACAGCCTCAACATGATTGCTGCCCGGGCCATGGCAAGCCTCACAAGCAATCCCCATCTCGACAAAAGCTTTCTTCTCCGGATTGACGCCCGTGGCATGACATCCGGCGCACTCTTTGAACCAGTCTCTTTTTGCCGGCTCATCGGGATAATAGGATTTCCATTCCCCCTTGGACACGTTGTAGCGGGCGGGAAGTACGATGAAGTCCTCACCTTCTTTCTTCACATACTGCTGCCTCCACTGGCTCCCCAACGTATAATCCACGTCTGTCTTGCTAAAAGTCCTGACATCGCTGGGCGTCTCAAAATCCCCGATGTTTGCCAACGGCTCGACCTTAACATCACGCATCATCCTGGAATGAAGGGAAGTCTTCCACTCCAAGTACGTCCTTTCGTGACACCTCTTGCATGTCTCGGAGCTGACAAAGGTGGCGCCGGCCCTGTTGGTGAACTTGCCCTCGAGCTTAGCTCCCTCGTGGGCCAACTCCCTCTTAAGAGCAATCGTTGTCACGATAACGACCACCAGTGCAACAAAGAAAACACCACCGATGATCAAGGGTATCTTTGGAATGCTCTTAACTCTCTCCGATATCTTTAGCTTATCCTTCATTCCCCAAGCTCCCTTGTGTCGCTAGCCGACACCATCATCAAAGGTCACCCAAGCTCTTGACCCAAAAGATCAGCTCCTCATCGTCCACCGGTTTAGCAAGGCAGGCGTGTATATACTTGCTCATGGCCTCTTCGAGTTCGGGATGGAATGAGCGACTTGAGAGGCCGAGGATGCAGACTCCAGGATTCGTTCTCCTGAGGGTTCGGAACAGCCGGTTGTTCACAGGTAAGGTGTCAAGGTCCAAAATAACCACCCGGCGTCCGGTTTCCCGAATTTCTTCTTCCAAGTTAAGTAATGAATGCAAGGCAGTGGTTGAATAATGATCGCGTTCCAGCACGTCGCACAGATTGCGGCACTGCGCCTCATCACCATCCACCACCACAATTGGTCCCTGCATCCAAGTCCCCGAGATCATTAGTTTTGGCTCAAGAATGACGTTAGGTGAGTTCACTGTATCCTCATAATGGCAAATCCTATGCCATCCCTAGGAATTAGAAGGTTAAATCAGGGGGATTTGGCAGAGAAAACAGGAAAGGATCTGTTAAGTCATTAGGATTTAATCAAAACTTATTCATATAAATTGGAAAGATTATGAGGTTAATCGTGAAAAAAGCCCACTCCAGGTGATGCAAAACGTCGGACTGAATCCCCGCGATATGTATGGATTGGCGACTCGATTATTGGAAAGTTAGATTTGATCTAAAGATATCAGCTTCTTAGCTGTGTCCTGAATCCGGACACATTTTTCCGCCTCAGGCACGGGAGAGAACAAGACGGGGGGGACCTGGTTAATGCGTGGTGCGCTGGGTGATCTGGTACTTCTTGAGCTTTTCATAAAGGGTGCTGCGGCTTATGCCCAGACGCTTGGCGGCTTGCTTTTTATTCCACCCACAATCCTCAAGCACTTCTACGAGCAGCTTGCTCTCGTGCTCTACTAGGGTAGGGGGCGTGGACCTTTGCGCAGTCTTTGCGGCAGTATGGAGCACGGTGGGCAAGTCTGAGGCCTCGATGTGACTTCCTTTGGCCAGGACTGTAGCGTGTTCAACCGTATTTTCCAGTTCACGGACATTGCCCGCCCAAGGATAATCCAATAGCAGCCGCAGGGACTCGGGGCTGAAGTCGTCAATTTTTTTGCTCTGCTCTGCCGCAAAACGACGCAGAAAATGGCGGGCCAGGAGGGGAATGTCATTTCGCCGCTCACCAAGGGGCGGCAGGTTGATAGGTATTACGTTGAGACGATAGTAGAGATCTTCTCTAAAAGTGCCTTGCTTTACTTGCTGCAAAAGTTCCTTGTTGGTGGCAGCTATGATACGTACATTCACATTTAGAGTCTTTTCACCCCCAATCCGTTCAAATTTCTGAGTCTGAAGAACACGAAGCAGCTTTATCTGGGCCGAAGGGGAAATTTCGGCAATCTCATCCAACAATACCGTACCCCCATGGGCCTGCTCGAAGCGGCCGGATTTCTGCCGAATCGCACCTGTGAAGGCGCCTTTTTCGTGACCGAAGAGCTCGCTTTCAAGAAGGGTAGCCGGATATGCAGAACAATTGATGACCACAAAAGGCTTGTTCTTGCGTGGGCTCCGCCGGTGGATAGCCCGAGCCACCAGTTCTTTGCCGGTGCCGCTCTTCCCCTGGATCAGGACAGTGGCATCGGTGGGGGCGATATCTTCAATCAGCTTGTAGATCAACTGCATCTTGGGGTCTTTGCCAATGATACCACTGAATTCCGCCGAAGATTCAAGGCGCCTCTGGAGGTCATTTATTTCTTCTTCCTGCAAGACGGCTCGCTTAATAGCCCCGGCCGCCTGACCCAGCATCAAGCCAACGACATCTATTTCCTCGACACTGCAGCTACATCCTCCGGGGCAACCAATGACCAGAGCTCCAAGGAGTTGCTTTTCATGATGGAGAGGAATGATGGCCTGTCGAACTGCCTCTTGAAAGTCATCAGGAACAAGTGGAGGGCTCAACCCCCTTTTCTTGGTGAAAGTGATGTTTGTCAACCCCTCCAGAGCAGCAGTAGCGGTTTTAATGTGTTGAGACTCTCTCAAAGTCTTAACTTCTCGCGCCGATAGAGCAAAAAGGAACTCACGGTTGCCATTGAGAATCAGGAGAACCATATGGCCGCATTTTAGAATATTCTGGAATGTCTGAATGAGAGTGGATCCTATTTCATGGAGGGAACGTAATGCACCGATTTCCTGAACTATCCCGCAAACGGTTCGGGTCTGATGATGGGCGCGCTCCAGATCCAAAGTCTGCTCCTCAAGCCGCTGGGTGTAGTGCTCAATCCGTTCAATCATATGATTGAACGAATCGGCCAGGGTAGCCACCTCATCCTCCCCCTGCACCTGTACCCTGACATCAAGCTCTCCTTTGTCTATCTTTCGAGTAGCCTCCGCCAATGCTCCCAAGGGACGAGTAACTCTTCTGACCAGGACAAGGGTTACTGTTAGGGCGAATAAAAGAATTCCAAGGGTGAGTGCGCTCATCTGCAGCCACAATTTGGCCATCTGCTGCCGGTAGGGCTTTTCCGAATGCCCGAGGCGCAAAAAGCCCGCTTTTCCTCCGAAGATGGGCCAGGCAATATCCAGATAGTGTTCACCGGTGGTGGAAGTGATCTTCCGGAAATGACTGTTCTTCCCGGGAACAAATTCATTAGCGCTGATCAGATCGACAGGAACACCTTTGGTAAAGGTGTGGGCCACAATCCGGTCGTCCTGCAAAATAAAAAGGTAGGCAATTGAGGGGTTGCTTCGCAGCTGATGGTCCAGCATTTTTTGGAGGGCAACCAGGTCGTTGATAAGGACCTTGTCAGTGGCCTCCAGGGCGGTTGCGTGCGCCAAATTTTCTGCTTGAGCGGTCACCGCCTCGAGTAGGCTTTTACTATACCGCTGGGTGACCACCAGCGAGATAAGTAAACCACTCCCAATCACCAAAGCTGAGACTAGTAGCAGCAATTTGCTCTTAAGGCTTCGAAACCGCATAAGTCCTTTTGTGCAATGAGGCAAGCCTCTGTTTCATGAGCCGAATAGTGTCGTACCACTCCTCCTTGGGCGGTATAAACCGGTCAATCATCAACTCCTTGAGAATATGTCGCCCTTCAGGATCCCGGTGCATAGAAAGCAGTAACTGACTGATGCGTTTCTTGAGTTCCGGGGGCGAGTGTTTTGCGGCAACCAGTGGCGGAATACCGTAGGGCTCTGATTTTTTAATGATCCGGGTTCTGGATGTAAAGGTGGGATTTTTACTGTGATAGTATTCCCAGATGAGCCCATCTATGGCTGCGCCATCCACCAGCCCTCTTGCCACTGCCAGAATGGAATTATCGTGGCTGTATGTATATATGGTCTTGCCGAAAAAGGTCTCAGGCCGTGCCCCCACCTGCGCCAGCCAGTATGTGGGCACAAGCTTTCCCGTATTGGAGTCGGGGTCGGTGAAAGCGAAGACTCGGCCCTTGAGGTCTTCAAGACGGTGGAAATTGCTGTCCTTGTTGACGATCAGATAGGAATGGTAGAAGTGGCTGCCCTGGACCTGAGGGGTGGCCAGCAATTCAAAGCCGAATTTCTCCTTCCCTGTGGCGTAAGGACCGGAACAGACAAAAGCCAGATCAATCTCCCTTTTTCCGAAGAGCTCATTGATCTCGCCATAGGTTTTACGCTGAACGAGCTGTACATCCTTGCCCAAGTTGGTACCTATGTAGTCTAGAATCTGACGATAGTAAACGAAGGTCTCCTTGGGAGAGATCATGGCAGCCACCGCTACCCGCAGGGAATCCTGCTCTCTAGGCTGATCTCCTGGGCGAGCTACAGAAACGGTATTGCTGAAGTCAACAACCTGGGAGTCCCCACTTCGACCGCAACCATATGTAAGAAGAAGCAAGACGACCAGGAACCTTAAGGAAAAGTGGGAGAGGCGAAACGAAAAATTCACTGAAGTCATAGGCTCAATGGAAAATTATAGGTGACCGATATTTGGACATATATCCTATGGAATTCCTATGAATCTTACCATAAATCTCTGCAATGGCAACCCATTTTTTGCTATTACATCAAGACTTAGCCGATGATTCGTGCAGAGAGGACGAGAGAAACATCGGGGGCGTCAGCGGTCGCCCCTGGTGTTCGGAAGTCAGACATACCGGTTAAAACGTGATCTGCATGGCGTC
>JAUVTM010000286.1 GCA_030601545.1 Syntrophobacterales bacterium | reverse complement strand
ATTGATGATCTCGTAAAAAGTCATTAATGAGACGGCACAGTAAAAAGCTCCAGATGCAAGGCGCGCGAAACTTTAGGAATGAGGCGTACTTACAGGTACGCCGCAATGACTAAAGATGAAGCGCAATCCCGCCGGGGCGGGACAGATGGACTTTTTACGAAGCCGTCAACATTTTATCTATTCTGTTGCATACTTAGAGATGGAGGGATGAACCATGAGTGAAGAACTGAAACCAGGCACGACCCACAAAATAGAACGGCACGTCACCGAGGATCTGTCGGCACAAAAGGTTTTTCCCCATGTGCCCAATGTCTATGCCACCCGCGCCATGGTGGGACACTTCGAGGAAGTATGTGCAGAGATGGTCCTGCCCCATCTTGGCGAAGGTGAGCAAACTGTGGGGATCAACATGAAATTCTCGCACATGGCGGCCACACCAATAGGGATGAACGTGCGCTTCGAGGCCAAGCTAATTGAAGTTGACGGCAAGAAGCTTACCTTCGAGGTGGAAGGCTTCGACGAGGTGGACAAGATCGGCAAGGCCACCCATCAACGCTTTATCATCAACGCGGACAAGTTCAACGCCAAGATGGCCGAGAAGGCAAAAAAGACATAATACCTTACCGCAGAGGACGCCGAGCACGCAGAGAAAAAGCAATAGAAAGCTAGGCGGTTTAACATGACGAAGGAGGGTGGCCATGACGGTACCTGACTCGATAAGCCAATTGGACGGTATTCTCAGGCCCAAGAGTGTGGCAGTGATCGGAGCCTCAACCAGTCCTGACAAGCTGGGCCATGAGATCTTAAAAAACATCTTGGCCGGCGGCTACCAGGGAGCCGTCTATCCAATAAATCCCAAAGCTGACACCATCCTCGACCTTCCCTGTCACACCAATGTAAAGGAACTCCAGGAACCGCCTGACCTGGCTGTTCTCATCATACCGGCGCGATTCGTACCGCAGGCTATTCAGGACTGCGGGGAGAAGGGTGTAAAGGGTGCTGTGATCATCACCGGCGGGTTCAGTGAGGCTGGAGCCGAGGGGGAGGAACTGCAGCAGCAAACAACTGAAGTAGCGCGTAAATTCGGAGTGAGACTCATTGGGCCCAACTGCCAGGGAGTGAACAATCCCCATCATCCAATCTGCGCTTCCTGGCCTTTGCTCACCTATCGCGGCAAAGTGGCGGTCATCTCCCAGAGCGGCACGGTGGGAGCTGCCATGATGGACTGGTTTTCCGAGGAAAAACTAGGTGTTTCCAGCTTTGTGAGTATGGGCAACCGGGCTGATGTGGATGAAGCCGACCTCATTGACTACTTCAACCAGGACGAGAACACTGAGGTTATTGCTGCCTACATAGAGGGGATAAAACGGCCTGTCCAGTTCTTGGAAGTAATGGATCGGTTGCAGAAACCCCTGGTAGTTCTCAAGTCCGGTCGCACGCCCAAAGGCAAGGTGGCCGCAGAGTCACATACTAAGTCTCTGGCCGGTGCTGATGCCATTTACGATTCTCTTTTTAAAAAATATAACGTGTGCCGGGCCTATACCATCGAGGAGTTCTATGACTTTACCAAGGCCTTCGCATATCTTACACCACCAAAGGGTAATACAATTGTCTTCATCACCACCTCTGGTGGTGCTGCAATTCTCGGCACGGATCAGGCGGAGCAGGAGGGCTTGGATGCGGCCCCTTTACCCGAGCAAGTAGTTGAGGCAATCACCCCTTTGATCCCGGCCCATGCCATTAAGGCAAATCCCATCGATCTTACCGGCGATGCCACGGCCCAGATGTTTGGAAACGTCATCCGAGAAGTTCGGGATCACTTCGACACCCTGGGAGTTATCTTTGGCGATCCGGTGGACGGTGCTTCAGAGGTCGTGACTCCCGGGACCAATGAACTGGTTATCTTTCTCGGTGGTGCTGATGTGGAGCGACTGGAACGGGAACGTATGCATCTCAAGGGAATACCGGTATTTCCCACACCGGAGCGCGGGGTTAAGGCTCTGGCCCAGGTCATGGACCGGAAATGGCTTTCAGCGCCCCAAGAACCAACGCTCACTCTCTCGGCAACTGGAATTCAGCTACCACCGCACGAGGCGCTTTCACTGGTCGCGGCGAAAGGTTTGGACTGCACCGCTTTCGCTCTTGCTGAAAGCCCTGGCAGTGCCAGTGAAATTGCCCGAAAGCAGGGATTCCCGGTGGCCCTTAAGATCAGTTCTCCTGACATAGTTCACAAAAGCGATGCTGGTGGGGTGCAACTTAACCTGTACACCCCAGAAGAGGTGGAGAAAGGGTATGGCGAACTTTTAGCGAAAGTCCAGGGGAGTTTTCCTCAGGCGCAAATAGATGGTGTTTTGGTTACGAAGATGGCCCCCCCTGGTCAGGAAGTCATCATCGGTATGAACCGTGATCCTCAGTTTGGTCCAATCATGCTCTTTGGTCTCGGTGGGGTTTTGGTGGAAATTTTTCGTGACGTGGCTCTGCGGCATCCCCCCCTGAGCCGGGAAGATGCGCTCGAAATGATCCAGCAGATCAAAGGATATCCTGTGCTTGCCGGATATCGAGGCCAGCCACCAGTGGACATGAATGCACTGGCTGATTTTCTGTTGGCAGTCGCACAGCTCGCGGAGGAAAATCCGAAAATAGTAGAAATTGATTTGAACCCGGTGTTTGCGTAT
>JAUVTM010000131.1 GCA_030601545.1 Syntrophobacterales bacterium | reverse complement strand
GGGGTGCACGGGCAACACCAATGCTAGAAAAACATACGGACAACAGCACTACGAGTTCAACTCCCATCGTGGTCATAGTGGGCCGGCCAAATGTGGGCAAATCCACGCTGTTCAATCGGCTCTGCCGGGATCGCCGGGCCCTGGTGGATGACACACCTGGAATCACTCGCGATCGTCTCATAGCCCAAGTGACCTGGAGCGAACGTTCATTCTGCCTGGTGGATACCGGGGGGATAGAGGAAGGAGAAGGTGAGACCCCTATCAAAATGCAGGTGCGCGAGCAGGCACAAATGGCGGTAGAAGAGGCGGATTTGGTAATCTTTCTGGCTGACGGGAAAGAGGGCGTGCATCCTGGTGACACAACGGTGGTGGATCTTTTGAGGCGCTCCAACAAGCCGGTTCTCTATGCGGTAAACAAAATCGACGGCCCAGAACAAGAAAGTGCTACCTACGAATTCTATGAACTTGGCTTGGAGAGGATTTTTCCCATTTCGGCTGCGCACGGCTACGGCCTTAGGGATATGATGGATACCTTGGTGGAGGTGCTTTCTCCTGAAACGGCTGAGCAGGAGGTGACGAGAGGGATCCGAGTAGCAATTATTGGTAGGCCGAACGTGGGAAAGTCTTCTTTGCTAAACCGCATCTTGGGGTCGGAACGGGTTTTGGTAAGCGATATACCGGGTACAACCAGGGATGCCATCGACGTCAGCCTCACCCTGAATGATCAAGAATATCTTCTCATCGACACCCCTGGCATTCGGAGGCGGAGCAAGACCAGGGAAAAACTTGAAAAGTTCAGTGTGCTCAAAGCCTTGAAGAGTATTGACCGGTGTCAGGTCGCGGTTTTGCTGCTGGACGGGTCTGAGGGCGTTACCGCCCAGGATGTGCGTATTGCTGGATATATTCACGAGCGGGGACGCGGTGCAATTGTGGCAATCAACAAATGGGATCTGGTGCAGAAGGATCCAAAGAAGGTCGCAGAGTTCACTGATTCCGTGGCCGAGGCTCTTAAATACATGCCCTATGCTCCTCAGCTCAGGATCTCTGCCTTGACAGGGCAACGAGTGTCAAACTTGCTTCCTACCTTGAATACAGTCTACTCCCAATATTGCCTTCGGGTGCAAACAGCGGCCCTGAACGAGGTTCTGGCTGCTGCAGTCTCACGTCATGAACCACCCATGCATGGCGGAAGGCGAACTAAGATTCTATACGGAGTCCAAGTTAGCACTCAGCCACCTACTTTTGTCCTATTCGTCAGTCATCCGGCGGCAATCCACTTCTCCTACCAGCGTTATCTTACGAATCAAATTAGAAGAGCATTTTCATTGGACGTGACCCCTTTGCGGTTAATTTTTCGGAAAAGGGGAGGGAGGAAAGGGAAAAAGAAGAGGTGATGGGAGATTTCAGATTTCAGATTTTAGATTGCGGATTTGGGATGTGAGATTGAGGGAAATAATTGCGAATTGCGAATTTCGAATTTCGAATTGCGAATTTGAAAAAGCATAGGGCATAGGGAAATAATTTCGAATTTCGAATTGAGGAATTGAGATATTAGATGCTCAATAACGAATTACTATTTACTCCTGACACCTGACACCCGGCTCCTGACTCCTGACTCCTAGTTCTTTTGATTGTGGATTGCAGAATGATAAATGACAGATGTGACATGTTTTATTCGCAACGCGGTGTGAGTCTCGTCTCCGTGTCAACTTGGTCCATCTTTCTTGCAGCTTGCCTACTATTGAGTGGTTGCTCCGAACATGCAAAAGAGACGGAGTGGAGCGGTCCCGCAAAGATTGCGGTTGTAGTACCTCATACTGGCCCCTTGATGGAGGAAGGACAGATGCTGCAGTTCGGGGCACTTATGGCAAGCCAGGAAGCCGAGAGCAGGGTGGCCGATCTCAACCTGGAAGTGGTCGTGTACGACTCACCTTGTGACTCTGAAGGGGCCGTTGCTGCTGCCAAGAGCTTGACAACCGACGTAGAAGTAAGTGCAGTGATAGGTTATCTGTGCGCTGAGACACTTCGCGCTGTTCTGCCTATTTACCAGGATGCACATCTTGCGCTTATTAACCCCACCGTTTCTGCTGAATATATCCGACAGGGTGAAACCCGAAACCTATTTTCTCTGCTCTATGGGGATAGCGACCAGGCAGCATTTCTGGCTAACTATGCGAAAGAGGGTCTCGGCCTCAATCGGGTCGCGATTCTCAGAGACGAGTCTGCCTATGGCCATTTACTCAGCTCCTCATTCAATGCGGAAGCCACACGGCTGGGTCTGGAGTTGGTGGCAAATGTTACAATCAACTCCGATCAAGCAGAGGCGGCCCGGGCTGTAAAGTCCCTAAAGAGCACCAGCCCCGAAGGAGTTTTTCTTGCAGCCTCTCCAAGAGCTGCCAGTCTATTCTTGCTGGAGCGTCAACGACAGCATTTAGGTGGCGTGGTTTTGGGGCCTGATCAGTTAGCGGATCTGGATTTCTACGAGATGGCTGGCCCGGCAGCCGAGGGATTGCTCGTGTGTCAGCCCATTTTACTTGAAACAGAAGATCCAAAGAAGTCTGAATTTGTCAGGAGATTCGAGCAGCTTTACAAGCGGCGGCCAGATTGGCTTGCCGCAGCCGGTTACGATGCGATGCGGCTGGCACTGGAGGTCTTGAACCGCTCCGGCCCGGGGCGAAGTGCATTTCTGCAAAGCTTGCGGACAATTTCAGGACCTGACACCGCTTTCAGAGGGCTCAGTGGTCCGGTTTTTTTCAGGGAAGACGGCGGAAGTCGAAGACCGTTTTTTGTAGGTACAGTCCAAAACGGGACACTGCAGGCTGCCAAGCCACCCACCGTGGCATTCCCCTGACGATTGAGGATTGGCGATTGAGGATTGACGATTGCGGATTGACGATTGACGAATCAACGAATTCATTACAAGGCAAAATGCGAAATGCTCAAGGCGAGATGAGTAATGCGAAATCTTAATTGCTCTAGGCGCTATGCGCCGTGCGCTCTGCGCTGGGAGCATTGACACCATCGCCGGCCTTGTGATAGCGTTAGCTCACTTCTTGAGGGGCAGGCCTCCGGTTACTTTTCGGCGTTTGGCCCTCCTTGCCTATCGATCGTTCTAATCTGAGCATGACCCATAGCTGATGGGGAGAACCGAGTCTTCTCAGCCGCTGCTTTTATCAGGTGATATCGGCACATCTTGTCGAATGCATTCATAAGGATGGATTTTGGGCAACGCAGTCTCCCAGCCGAACAGTAAGAAAAACATAAGAACGATGAGAATAATTGTGGTTGCCTCGTTTGTGGCCTTAATCTGCATGCAGAGTTTCGCGGCCACGGCTAAGGAGCCCATCAATATCGGCGTGTTTTTGCCCATGACCGGCAGCGTATCCGCTTTCGGCCAAATGGAGTGGTTGGGAATAAAAACGGCCCATCAAATGATGGGCAAAATCTTGGGACGAAAGGTCAAGCTTATTCTTGAGGATACCAAGAGTGAACAGACTGAGGCGGCCCATGCCGTAGAGCGGTTAATTAAACAGCACAAAGTGGTGGGTATCATTGGTGGCGCCATAAGTGGAAGCGCCCTGGCAGGAGGTTCCATCGCTGAGAAAAATGAGGTTCCCTTGATTTCACCTTCTGCCACCAATCCCCTGGTTACCCGGGACAAGAAATATGTGTTTCGCGCTTGTTTCGACGATTCTTTTCAAAGCCAAGTGGCGGCCAGACAGGCTAGAATAGGAATGGACGCCAGCACAGCTGCTATGATTGTGGACATCGCCCAAGCGGATTACAGTGTGGGGTTGGGAAATCTCTTTCTAGAAGCCTTCGGAGAGATGGGCGGCAAGGTGCTTGTTACCGCCTACATCCAGACTGGTGATCGTGATTTCAGGAGCCAGCTTTCTGAGGTGCTAGAGGCAAACCCGGACATCATTTACATGCCCAACTACTACACTGAAAGTGCTTTGCTGGCCAAGCAGGCCAGAGATTTGGGGATGAAAATGCCGATTCTTATGGCTGACGGAGCTCAGGTACCAGCACTCATAGAAACTGGTGGAAAGGCTGTAGAAGGAGTGTACCTCACAGCCCACTTCAATCCGAAAGCTGTCAACACTGAGTTGGGCCGAAAGTTCAGTGTCGCGTTCGAAAAGAAATACAATAAGGACGTGGATGCTTTTAGTGCATTAGGAGCGGATGCCTATTTCATTCTTATTGAGGCGATCAAACGGGCCAAATCCACTGAGGGGTTCAAGGTTCGGACTGCTCTGACTAATACCAAGAATTTCAAAGGGGTCACCGGCCCCATCAAGATTAACGAGGATGGCAATACAGTCAAGCGTCTGGTGATCAACAGGGTGAAGAACGGCAGGTTTATCTATGTGACCACCGTGAATCCGTAGCGCGTGAGGAATTGGCCCATGGCTGGGACCATTCACTCTTGACAGACAAGTTTTTTTCGACCTATACTCCCTTCACCAAAAGTGGAGCTAAGGTTGGTTTTTTATCTTTTTTCGAGGAGGCAGTTATTATGAAAAATCTTTTTGGAAAGTTGGTTGTTGCTACAGTCGTCGGCATGTTTATGATTGTTGCTATGGCCGGGATGGGCCTTGCCGCCGACACGATCAAGCTGGGTGTTGCCGGACCGCATAGTGGCGATCTCGCCTCTTATGGAATCCCGACCGTAAAAGCAGCCGAGCTTGTGGTCAAGGAAGTCAATGCAAAGGGCGGAGTCCTTGGCAAAAAGGTTGAGTTGCTCGTAGAAGACGACGTCTGCAAACCTGAGGTGGCCACCAACACGGCGACCAAACTGCTATCGAATAAGGTAGACGTGGTTTTGGGTCACATTTGCAGCGGTGCCACTAGAGCGGCCATGGGTATCTATAGAGATTCGAAGATAATCGCCATGTCACCCTCGGCCACCAACCCCGCCCTGACGCAAAGCGGTGATTATCCGAACTTCTACCGCACCATTGCATCAGACGATGCCCAGGCCAAGCTTGAAGTGGATTTCGCACTCGAGGTGTTGAAGGTAAAAAAGATAGCCGTGCTTCATGACAAAGGCGACTATGGCAAAGGGTTGGCCGAGTTCGCCAAAAGGTTCCTGGAGGAATCCCCCAAGGGAAAGGTTGTATTGTACGAAGGAATTACCCCAGGTGCCGTTGATTATTCCGCAATTGTTCAGAAAATTAAACGCTCTAAAGCCGAAGCGGTCATATTTGGCGGTTATCATCCTGAGGCATCCAAGATTGTCAGCCAGATGCGCAAAAAGAGGATGAAAACCATCTTCATTTCCGATGACGGCGTAAAGGATGACACTTTTATCAAGGTTGCCCGAAAGTATGCTGAGGGAGTTTATGCCACTGGACCCAAAGATGTGTCCAATAATCCCATGGCGATTGCTGCTACTGAGGCACACAAGAAGGCATACGGCAAAGATCCTGGTGCATTCTTTCTCAACGCCTATGCAGCTACGCTGGCTCTTCTCAATGGAATTGAAAAGGCCGGTTCAACAGACTATGATGCGGTGGAAAAGGCACTAAGAACCCAATTTGTTGAGACACCGCTTGGAAAAATCCGTTTTGACGAGAGAGGCGATGCTGTTGGTGTCGGGTTCTCCATGTATCAGGTACAAAACGGAGTATTCCTTGAAGTGAAATAGCATATTGAGCTGCTTGCTGGACTCCAGATCTCAGTCTAGGGCCAGGCACGATAAAGAGAAAAGCTTCTGATTACTGAGACGTCTTTCAGCTTTGACCAATTTATCCCCGACTCGCAATACTCTTATCAAGCCTGCCTTGAAAGTCCCCGACCACGGGCGCGAGATGGAACTTTTCAAGTGACGGTATTGATCGGCTGTTTCTTCAGGGGGCAGGCTGCCAAGCTTGCCCCCTGTTTTTTTCAACCCCGCCACGTCTGGAAACAAAATTTAAAAGGTCACCTACAATAATTTCAAGGAGCATCAGTAGCTTACCATGGAATATTTCCTTGAACTCTTTCTCGGAGGGCTGACCCGAGGGAGTATCTACGCCCTCATAGCCCTCGGCTACACCATGGTTTATGGCATTGTCGGACTAATCAACTTTGCCCATGGTGAAATATACATGATAGGCGCATTTACCGCTCTGATCATTGCC
>JAUVTM010000016.1 GCA_030601545.1 Syntrophobacterales bacterium | reverse complement strand
GTCGTGGAGCAGTGGTCGGAAATCCTTGATCTTTTCGTTGTCCCGACTGGGATGAATGCGATTGGTGAGGAGAATTACCGCTATCTTTCTCTGCAGGTCAAGCCAAAAAGAGGTACCAGTGAACCCGAGGTGGCCAACGGTTTCTGCCGAGAAATGGTTACCAGCGCTGGAATCCGAAGAGGCTGGGGTGTCAAACCCTAAAGCCCAGGTGCTGGAGGGATCGATACGGGCCGGTCGCAGGAACTCGGACAACCTTTCTCTGGACCAAGGAACCGAAGTGTTTTCGGTTGACAGTGTGTCCAAAATAGCATCGAGAACACATTTGACCTCGGAGGCCGTGCCGAACAGCCCAGCGTGGCCGGCAACACCGCCAAGAACATAACCATTCTCGTCGTGGACTTGCCCAGAGATGGTTCTCGCCCTCCAGGAACAGTATTCGGTGTGAGCAAATTCGTGAGGATCTCTTGCTAACCCTTGATCAAGTGGGAGGAAGGCGGGGGTGGCACAGCCCATATGGCGGAAGAGGCTTTGCCGGGTGAAATGGTGTAGATCCTGTCCGCTGTTCTGTTCAATGATCCACTCGATAAGAAGAAACCCCAGATCGCTGTAGATAGTGGTGGTGCCAGGGGAACTGTCAAGGGATTCCTCTAAGATCATTTGGCGTATTCTCGGTTTACGGGCCTTCATGGCAAGGGTCTGTAAGGAAAGGTAATACGGCTTCCAAGCCGGCAGGCCAGAGCAGTGGCAGAGGAGCTGTCTGAGGGTGATTTCCTTTTTGTCCTCCGGAATGTTCATTGAGGGCAGAAGCTCTGCCAGTGAACTATCCAGTTGAAGCTTTTCCTGGCTGACAAGACAAAGTACCGTCAAGGCAGTGGCCAGAGGCTTGGTAAGGGAGGCAAGGTCGAAACGGGTTTGGCGGCTCATGGGCCGTGGTGCAGGAAGTAAGGCTCCATTTCCCACCGCTTCAAAGAAGAGGGTGTTCTCGTGACGAGCAACCAACAGTACGGCCCCAGGAAATACACCTCCGGCGACAGCGTCTAATAGCAGCTGCAGGATTCTCTTTTCCGCGCTCATGGTACTGAGGCCGCTTGGTGATAGGTTAGCGTACCGGCTTCTGCGTCCAAAGTGGCGGGAAGGCCGAGGGGTAGGGTAAGGTTTTGTTGCTCGTGGCCAATGGGAGCTCCAGAAAGTATGGGAAAGGAGGTCGAGACAAGCCGTTCCTGGACCAATTCATTGAGTTCGTCGTGCGAACCACTATCGGAAAAATCGCCCAGAATTAGACCAGCGATATCGCCGAAGAAACCGGTGTGGAGCAGCTGGGTCAACATGCGGTCAATCCTGTATGGGGGCTCACCCCTGTCCTCCAGAAAGAGAATTGCGCCAGCAAAGGATGGAAAGAAGCTCGTTCCTAGCAGGTGACTGAGGGTGGTGAAATTACCGCCGAGCACTGTTCCCACACCACGCCCCGGTTTGAGGCAGAGTGCCTCAGGAAAGTGCAGCTGCACGGGTTCCGTGGTACTCAGCGCCTTCCAGAGAGAATCCACCGTGTTTTGGTCAGCCGTGGCCAGGGATGAAACGGTGGGGCCATGGAAGCAAACCAAGCCGGTCTGCCTGTAACAGGCGAGAAGCAGAGCGGTGATGTCACTGAATCCCACCAATGGTTTGGGAGTGGATCGTAAGCGGTCGTATGAGAGTTCTGGAAGAATACGCAGGGAGCCGTACCCGCCCCGAGCGCAAAACAGGCCTTTTATTTCGGAATCTTGGACGAATTGGTTGAAGCGAGAGGCGCGGTATCCGTCACTTCCGGCCAAATAGCCGGACTGAAGGCTCTCGCTTCCCACGTCCACAACTACCTCCAACCCCAGTTTCTCCAAGATGGCGCAGCCAATCTCAAGTTCGTTGACTGGACAGGGACTTGCCGGCGCCAATACGCCCACCCGGTCTCCGGGTCGCAGTCGGGGTGGTTTGATTAAAGTTGTCATGAGAAATGGGTTTGCTCGGCCTGGCTTTCTTGACTTACTGAATTGGCTTGACGCTTCAAACTTCGCGGGCGGGGACCCGCCTATACTGCTCTCGCCGCGTCACCGTGTCTCCGCCTCTATTTATCTTCCCCCTGATTCCGTTCAAAAATGATCCTGAGCCCTTCCAGAGTGAGGTCGTCGTCAACCAGTTCAATTTCTTCGGATTCAGCCGAAATTAAACGGGCCAAGCCGCCGGTGGCCACCACCATAGGATTGGTACCGGCCTCCTCTTTGATCCGACGCACAATACCATCCACTAGACCGGCATAACCATATACTATGCCGACGTTCATGGCGCTAATGGTGTCCTTGGTGAGAACGGCTTTGGGTTTGGCGAAGATCTCCACTCTCGGCAGCTTTGAGGCTTTTTGAAAGAGTGCTTCGCAGGAGATCAGGACTCCGGGACTGATGACTCCACCCAAGTATTCGCCTTTGGGGGAGACATAATCGAAGGTAGTGGCAGTGCCGAAATCAACAATAATCAGACTGGTCTTATATTTTTCATAGGCAGCTACTGCATTGACAATCCGGTCGGCACCGATCTCCTTGGGGTTATCGTAGTAGATGGGCATGCCGGTGCGGATTCCCGGTCCGACAAGAAGGGGTTCAATGTCAAAGTACTTGTTGGCGAATTCGACCACGGTGTTGAGCATTGGGGGCACCACGCATGAGGTCACCATCTGAGTTACGTCTTTGAATTGGACATTCTTGGCTGCAAAGAGGTTGTGCATCAGAATACCGTACTCATCGGCGGTCATGTTCTGTTCTGTCCGAATCCGCCAGTCGGTAATGAGTTCAGCACCGCGGTACAAGCCCAGGACGGTATTGGTATTGCCTATGTCAATGGCAAGTAACATGGCAGTAGTTCACCTTTAGCCCGCATATTTCATGAATCATTTACTGCGACCGTGGATATGGCCGTCCTTCCGGGTGTCCTCGGGACTCACACCCTACGACGTACTGTTCAAGTACGCCTCGGGTCCGAGCCCCTGCGATTGCCCGGTGGCACACCCATCTCCAAGGTCTCGCTACGGCAATTCATGAAATATGCGGGCTAGGACATTACTCGTTCAATGGTGGCTGCGGTCTCCTCAACCAGTTCCACCACGAGATCCCGATCTTTCCCTTCAATCATTACCCTTATCACGGGCTCAGTTCCAGAAGGCCGGATGAGGAGGCGACCATCATCGCCTAGCTTTTCTTCGGCCTTTTCCACGGCACGGGCAATCTCGGGGAACTCGTCCAGAGGTTTGCGCTCTTTGACTCGGACGTTCACCAGATGCTGGGGATAGCGATCCATAATGGCAGCGAGTTCGGACAGGGGCTTGTTTTCAGTGAGCATAACCTCCAAGAGCTGGAGGGCGGAAAGAATTCCGTCGCCAGTGGTATTGTGATCGAGAAAAATGATGTGGCCGGACTGTTCACCACCCAGGTTAAAGCCACCAGCTCGCATTCTTTCCACCACATAACGGTCACCCACCGCAGTCCGCTCCAGACTAGCACCCAGGGACTTGAGGGTTACCTCCAATCCCATATTACTCATGACGGTGGTGACCAGAGTGGAGTGGTTCAGCCGCTTCTCTCTGAGCATACGGGCCGCAAAAATCGCCATCAACTGGTCGCCGTCCACCACTGCTCCCTTTTCATCCACACAAATGAGCCGGTCTGCATCTCCATCAAAGGCAATCCCCAGCTGAGCTCCAGATTCTCTCACCAGATCAGCAGTCACCTGGGGGTAAACACTACCACAGTCGTCGTTTATGTTGTAGCCGTTCGGTTTCACACCAGTGAGTACCAGGTTGGCACCTAATTCCTCGAAAACAGCGGGCGCAACCTTGTAAGCGGCGCCGTTGGCACAATCCACCGCAATCTTGATGCCGTCCAGAGTGAGATCCTTAGAGAAGGTATTCTTCAAGAACACCACGTACCGGCCCACAGCATCATCCACACGAAAGGCCTTGCCCACCGCTTCGGCGGTTGGTCGAAGGTGATCAATGTTATTAGAGAAAATAAGCTCCTCGATTCTTTCCTCAATTTCATCGTCGAGCTTGAAACCGTCGCGGGAGAAGAACTTGATACCATTGTCCTGAAAAGGATTGTGGGAAGCAGAAATGACCACACCGGCATCCGCCCGCATGCTGCTGGTGATAAAGGAGATACCCGGGGTAGGAAGTGGTCCTACCAGGAGCACATCCACTCCCATGGAACAGATGCCTGAGGCTATGGCGTTTTCAATCATATAGCCTGAGAGTCGGGTATCTTTACCAATAACGATTTTGTGACGGCGCTTGTCATTTTTGAAGACGTACGCTACGCCCCGCCCCAACTGCATGGCCATTTCCGTTGTCATGGGGTAGACGTTCGCTACGCCTCTCACCCCGTCTGTTCCGAAGATCTTGCCCATATTACGCCCCTGCAATCGTTGAAATCGTTCAAACCCTAAGATCGCGGCTAAAAGCCGCTCCCACAGGAGGATCTCACAGCTCATCTCCTCCCGCTGTGCCCTGTCTTCTGTCCTCCGACTTCTGACCTCTGACCTCTGATTTCTGACCTCTGCCTTCCTGCTGCCTACTGCGCATAGCACAGGGAGCTAGGCGTTCATGATAGCGTCTGTCATATCAGCCAGCTGACGGCAGGTGACAACTTCATGGACTCGGATAATATGGGCTCCTTTGATGATGCCGGCGCAGACTGTGGCCCATGTACCAGGTTCACGCTCGGTGACTTCCTTGTCCAGCACGGCACCAATAAAGGACTTGCGTGAAGTGCCGAGGAGGATAGGTAACCCGAGTGTGGCCAAACCATCCAAGTGCTTTATTAGCAGCAGATTGTGGTTTACGGTCTTGCCAAAGCCAATGCCCGGGTCAACAATGATACGCTCGCGGGAGACCCCTCCGGCGCAAGCAAATTGGATGCGTTCTTCCAAAAAAGCGATGATTTCGGAAAACAATGAACCATAGTGCGGCTCGACCTGCATGGTTCGTGGGGTGCCCTGCATGTGCATAAGAACGAGCGGAACCTTTGCAGTTGCAGCCAGTTGCACCATCTGCGGATCAAATCGCAGCCCGCTGATATCATTGATCATGGTTGCACCTGCATCCAAAGCCGCCCGAGCCACTTCGGCTTTGCAGGTGTCAATGGAAATGGGAATAGAGGTACGCTTTGCCAGTTCACTTACAACCGGGATGACCCGCCGCAGTTCCTCCTCTAAAGGTACAGGATCAGAAAATGGCCTGGCGGATTCGCCGCCTACATCCAAGAGATCCGCCCCCTCAAAGGCGAGGAGCTCTCCCTGTTTGATGGCTTGCTCTGTTTGAAAGAAACGGTCGCCGTCGGAGAATGAATCGGGTGTAACGTTGATGGTCCCCATAAGCAGGGAGCGCTCGCCCAACTCCAAGGTTTGATCGTCGCAGTGGATGGTAAAGCGTGCCCGGTTCACGCCTGGGTCTCTCCGAGTTTGTCCTTGGGAAGGTCTGTTTCTTTGGCGGTAACGGGATCGCTCTGTTCCTGGGGTTCCGGTTGAGGTTGGCTGCCTCCGGCCTTCCTGCGTTCCTCCGCAACCGCATCTTCGGCGGTCACAGTTCGGGTGAACTCTAGACCAGGCTTGGTTGCCTCTATGATGGCATCGATCTCTTTGCCGTCCAGGGTTTCCTTTTCGATGAGGGTTTCGGCAACTTTATGGAGAAGGTCCTCATGCTCCCGGAGAATCCCTTTGGCAGTTGCATAAGCCTCGTCAACGATGCGCTGTACCTCGTCGTCAATCTTGATGGCAGTCTTCTCACTGTAGTCCCGGTGCTGGGCAATCTCTCGGCCGAGAAAGATCGCCTCCTCTTTTTGTCCAAAAGCGATTGGTCCCATGGAGTCGCTCATGCCATAGACCGTTACCATCTTGCGGGCTATGTCGGTGGCTTTTTCTATATCATCACTGGCACCGCTGGTCCGGTGCTTGAAGACAAGCTCTTCCGCGACCCGGCCGCCCATGAGTTTTGCCAGAATGTTTTGCATGTAGTCTTCGTCATAGGAGTACCGATCCTCGATTGGCAGAGTCATGGTCACACCAAGGGCGCGGCCCCGCGGGATTATGCTTACCTTGTGGACCGGGTCTGTTCCGGGGAGAAACTTGGACACGAGGGCATGCCCCGCCTCATGGTAGGCGGTGTTGCGCTTTTCCTTCTCGCTCATAATCATGCTCTTGCGCTCAGTGCCCATGAGGATCTTGTCTTTGGCCCGCTCCAGGTCAATCATCTCTACCATCTCTTTGTTGAGCCGAGCTGCGAGCAATGCGGCCTCATTGACCAAATTTTCCAAATCAGCTCCAGAAAACCCTGGGGAGCCTCGGGCCACGACGCTCAGGTCCACATCAGACGACAAAGGCGTGTGGCGGACATGAACCATCAGAATTCCCTCCCGACCCCTTAGGTCAGGAAGCGGCACCACCACCTGGCGGTCGAAGCGGCCCGGTCTCAGCAAAGCAGGGTCCAGCACATCCGGGCGGTTTGTGGCGGATATGAGAATTACCCCGTCATTGGACTCAAAACCGTCCATTTCCACCAGAAGCTGATTGAGGGTTTGTTCCCGCTCGTCATGACCGCCTCCAAGACCTGCTCCTCGATGTCGTCCCACCGCGTCTATTTCATCAATAAAGATGATACAGGGAGCGTGTTTTTTCCCCTGAACGAAGAGATCACGTACGCGGGAGGCACCTACACCCACAAACATCTCCACGAAGTCGGAGCCGCTTATATTGAAAAACGGCACCCCGGCTTCACCGGCGATGGCTCGGGCCAGTAAGGTTTTTCCTGTACCAGGGGCTCCAACGAGCAGTACACCCTTGGGAATACGACCGCCGAGTTTGGTGAATTTCTTGGGATCTCGAAGGAATTCAATGATCTCTTCAAGCTCCGCTTTGGCCTCCTCGATGCCGGCCACATCCTCGAAGGTTACTTTGCGGGCCGAGTCAGAGACGAGGCGTGCCCGGCTTTTTCCAAATGACATTGCTTTGCCGCCACCAGCTTGCATTTGACGCATAAAAAAGATCCATACGGCAATCAGCAGGAGCATTGGGAACCAGCTGATCAGGATCGTCATGAACCAGGGCGACTCCTCTGCAGCTTTTGCTGTTATCTGTACACCCTTATCCCGTAGCATCCGGATGAGGTCGGGATCATTGGGAACGAAGGTTCGAAAAGAAATGCCGTCTTTGTACTTGCCATAGATGTCGTTTCCCTGAATGGTTACTTGAGTCACCTCTCCGTCAGAGACGGCGGCGATAAACTCGCTGTAGCTTGTCTCCTGCTTGCTTTGGCTGGGATGGTTAAACATGTTGAAAAGCAGGATGACCATCAAGCTTATGACCAGCCAGAGTGCTAGATTTTTATAGAAAGGGCTCAATTCGTTTCTCCTCAAGCCAGTATACTACATTGTCAATTTCTAGTCTGTACTACTAACATACCAAATTAGTCATTGCAAAGTAAATGTCAATGACGGTTCTTGGGCGAGTATATGGCTCTAAACAATGAAGACAAGGGGCGCTAGCCCGGATAGAATCACGATCATCTCTCCTGCGAAAGCCATGCCAAGCCGGTCTTTACTTTATCCTTTGAAAACCTGGTCCCTAGGGCTAGGTCAGAGTTCAATGGCTTTGCCTGAAGTTATATTGTGCCGAACTTTCAGTCCCGCTTGGAGCGGGATTTAGCCTGTTTTCTATTTTGAATATCGAAACTGGGGACCCGCCCGCAGGGTGGGGAGTCCGAAGGACAATATCGAACAAGGAATTTCGACCAGCAGAAGTTTGTGAAAGGAATAAGACAATGTTTTTCACTTCGATATTCTGCGGTTCCTTGTTCTGCGGTTCTGCGGTTTATATTCTTAAAGACTTGATAGTTGAATGCTGAGCGCCGACCGGAGAGATCTGGCCCTGAGGTTTTGTAGTTCCTCTGGGGGCAGCCCAAAGGTGGTTACTGCTTATTAACCAACCCTTCCAGGTAGCGAAGCCGAAGCACTCGACTGGTATTCGAAGTTAGCTTTACCCGATCGTCCAATCGGTGGCCAACAACCCAGATGATATGGTCTTTACTGCAAAGGATTGGAATCTGACGACGCTGGCTCTTGGGGACCTTGGCGTCAATAAAAAAGTCCTTAAGCTTCTTGCTACCCCTCAATCCCAAGGGGCGGAAGCGGTCGCCGGTCTTGCTGGACCTGAGAGTAAGGGGAAAGGAGACCCTGTCCAGGTCCATGATGGCTTCGTTTGGATCGTGACTGAATTCAACGGGCAGGTCCGAAGCGAGTAATGCAACCTCCATGCTGTGATTCAGCAAGGGGAACGAGTGAACGCCGTGATCTGAGATCCTAAAAGTGAAATCCTCGACCGCCTCGTGTCGCAAAGTTACGGTCACCCAGTCGTAGCTTTTTTCAACCTGAACCGCACCAGGAAGGTCAAGCTGGCGGTTGGCTGCAGGTGATCGGCACAATTGCAGAAGGATTTCCGTATGATGAAAGCCAAATTCCCGCAGATCTCCTTTAACCTCCTGCACCATCCGTCGCAGCAAACGTTTTTGCATGGCAGGATGCGTCTCGAGCAATGGTCTGATCGGGAAACGGATTCCGCCATCCTCGTGGTTCAATGAATGCTCTTTCAGCCAGGAAGCAAGATGCGACTCCCAGAAGTCCTCCTCTTCTCGGAAGATTTTACTGGTTCGAAGTAAAGTGGCATTTAAATTGCTATTGAATGCCTGCTGAAGTTGTGGCAGCAATTCCAGCCGCAATAGATTGCGCTGGCACCACGGCTTCAGATTTGAGCTGTCTTGTCGAAAGGCAAGACCGTGGTCTTCAAGATAGGCCATGATCTCGTGACGGTGGCATTCCAACAGCGGGCGGATGACTCCATTGCGGTTGCAGGGGTCCATACCGCTGAGGCCGCGCTGGCCAGCACCGCGAAGGATTCGGAGCAGGATTTCTTCAGCCTGATCATCAGCATTATGGCCCATGGCAAGCTTGCTTGCCCCCTTTTCGGCCATTATCTGATGGAGACATTGATAGCGGAGAGCACGTGCTGCCATTTGCAGGGAGCCACCATGCTTTTTCTGCCAGCTGCGGACTTCCAGCCTTTGCTCCACCATTGGCAGCCCTAACTGGTGGCTTAGATTGTGGACAAAAAGGGCGTCCTGATCTGCTTCAACACCACGGAGTCCGTGATGGACATGAGCCACCACCAACTCCACTTTGTGGCTGTGCCGCAGTCTATGGAGGAGATGGCAGAGAGCGACCGAGTCAGGGCCACCGGACACAGCGACCAGCACCCGGTCATCTGGTTGGAGCATACCGTGGGTTCTGAGCGTATGTTGGACCTTTTCTAGCAGCATGGGTAACGCCTTATGGAGTATTGGAGCATTTATTATTTCAGATTGTAGATTTCAAATTGCAGATTGAGATTCCATACTTTCCTTGCTGTGTGTTTCTAAGCTCTTAAATCTTAAATCTGCATTCCAAAATCTAAAATCTCTGAGCTCCATTACTCCAATATTTAGGTATTGATTATACGAGAGGGACGGAACCCTGTCCAGGGTGGGGTGAAGAGCGTGTAATCCTAAGGCAACCATGCATCTTTGTTGTAAATATTCTAAGGATATGCTAATGAACTGCAAACGAGAAGCCATGGTGAGTCCCGCCTTGATTTCAGATGGGCTGGACGGGGAGTTTCAGTTTTAATAAGGATGACAGCCCGTAGGGTTGTCAGGTAATCGGACTATGCGGCGGAAAAAACTTGGCCAGATTCTAGTGGAAGCCGGACTGATCAATGAAGGTCAGCTGGTACAGGCATTAGAAGAGCAGAAAAATAAAAAGAGGAAGCTGGGCAAGATCATCATAGAGAAGGAATGGGCCAAAGACGAGGATATTTGCAAGGCTCTGTCCAAACAACTCAATATCCCTTACGTTAAGCTGAAAGAGCTGGAATTCTCCGAAGAGGTAATCGAGACCATTCCTCGAAAGCAGGCAAACCGGAAGCTCATCTTTCCCTACAAAAAGACGGGGAGACGTCTGCGGCTGGCCATGGCCAATCCACTGGACTATACTACCATTAACGAGATCAAGTTCAAGACAGGTCTTGATGTCTCCGTTGCGGTTGCCACCGAGGGAGATATCCGCGAGGCCATCGATGACAACTACCCAGATGAGTTTGACCTCGATCTGTTCGCCACTATGGTCCCGTCCGAAGAGGTGGAAGTACTTGCCGAGGAACGAGATGAAAACGAATATGATGTTGATGAACTCATTCGGCAATCTGAAATCGCTCCCATAGTGCGCTTGACCAATGCCATTCTCGCCGATGCCATCAAATTGCAGGCAAGTGACATCCATATCGAGCCCCAGGAAAAAGAGGTGACGGTACGCTACCGCATTGACGGGATGATGAAGAACATCTTCAAGGTGGGGTTACCGGCTCTGGCTCCACTTGTCTCCAGAATTAAAATCATCGGCGATATGGACATCGCCATGAAGCGGCGTCCTCAAGACGGGCGGACCAAACTCAAGGTTGGCAACAATCAATATGACATGCGGATATCCACATTGCCTACTATTTTTGGTGAGAAGGTGGTAATCCGCGTCCTTGATCAGTCCAAGGCCTTCATCGATCTCCAGGAGCTTGGTTTCAGTCCCGATGGCTTGAAGACTTTAGCCTCCATACTCACTCGGCCGCAGGGGATTATCCTGGTCACGGGCCCAACGGGTAGCGGCAAGAGCACGACACTGTATGCTTCTCTCAATCGGCTGAAGTCTGAGCTAATTAATATCGTTACAGTTGAGGACCCGGTAGAGTACCAATTACCCGGAATTAACCAGGTCCAGGTGAATGAAAGAGCGGGTGTAACTTTTGCCTCCGGACTACGCTCCATTCTGCGCCAGGATCCCAACGTGGTCATGGTGGGGGAGATCCGCGATGCTGAGACCGCCAAAATAGCCTTTCAGGCCGCCAATACTGGGCACCTGGTCCTTACCACTCTACATACCAACGATGCTTCCTCGGCGGTAACGCGGTTGGTGGACTTGGGTGTCGATCCTTATGTGATCGCCTCCTCGCTCCTTTGCGTGCTGGCGCAGCGACTGGTGAGAAAGAACTGTCCTCATTGTCAGGTGGTTGAAAAGGTGGATAAAACGCTGCTCACCAGGCTGGGGATATCTGGAGGCAAAAAGACTCTTGAGAAAATCAAGAAAGGTCAGGGCTGTGAGGCGTGCCAGTTCTCAGGCTATCTTGGTCGCTTGGGAATCTATGAGATGCTCATGGTGGACAATGATTTGCGGAAGTTGATTGTCCAAGGTGCCTCGGATACTGAGATTGCTGAGGACGCCAGAGAGCGCGGAATTAAAGACCTTTTTGGCGATTGTCGAGACAAGCTTCTTCAGGGAGTCACCTCTGCCGAAGAGCTCATGAGGGTGGCGCCGCCGCCTGAACGAGAAGGCCGCCAGCCAGCCATGGAACAGGTGGCCGCAGCAGCTCCGGTGGAAAAGACGGCAGAGGCCTTGGGGGCGCAACTGCGGGTTCTGGCAGTGGACGATGACCCCTTCATCCGCAAGATGCTGCAAAAGGTCCTGACTGAAGCCCAGTATGATGTGGTACTGGCCACGGATGGGGAGGAAGCGCTGGAAAAAGTATATCGGGAAAGGCCCGATCTGATCATCTCCGATGTGGTGATGCCTAACATGGATGGCCTTTCCTTGGTGAAAAAGCTAAAAAGTCAGTTGCAGACCAGCATTATTCCGGTAATCCTCCTTACTTCTAAAGACGAAGTGGAGAGCGAGGTGGAGGGGTTGGAGGCGGGTGCCGATGATTACATCCCGAAACCAATTGTTGCTAACCTTTTGCTGGCCAGAATTAAGCGGGTATTGTCCATCTATGGCCGGGCGCAATAGGGAGGTTTGGCCCGCCGGGATTCAGGAGTTTCTTGCATGCCGGATTTGCCCACTGGACCAGGGAAAAAGATTCTTGACCAGGTCCGCAGGACTCAGCAAGATCATCCTGCCTCAGAAGCAATAGATTCCCCTCACCAACAGTATCTCAGTTTCCTCCTCAATGAAGATTGGTATGGTTTAAGCGTATACGACTTGGTTGAAGTCTTGCCGCCGCCGAAAATTACCCGGGTTCCCAGTGTCCCCGAGCACATTCTGGGCGTGATAAACCTTCGGGGCGAGGTGCTCTCCACCATTGACCTGAAGAAATTTTTCGGCTTGCCCCAGGGTGAATCCACCGAAAACCAAGCCATTATTGTGGTAGAGAATGCTGGGGTGCGAACGGGCTTGCTGGTAGACGATATTGGCGATCTGGTGAACCTGGCCCCGGAAGACTTAAGTGAAGAGCCGCTTCTGGGGGGTACATCTCAGCGTGTTTTTTTTGAAGGCGCAGCGCTTTGGGGTGAGGTTTTTTTGACTGTTATTAGACTGGAAGGGATTTTTCAAGCAGAAGGCATGTACCAAGGATAAACTATGGTAGATAGCGATGAGGCTGCCACCCTGGCGATTCTGACCTTCTGGGTGGGCCCCTTCCTTCTGGGTGTAGAGGCCGGTCAGATAGCCCAGTTGAGCCGTCCTTCCGGCCAAAGGCTTGCGACCCACACCAGTGAAGAAGAGAGTGACCCAAAGGTAATGGATCTCAGGTCGGCATGTGGCCTGCCTCTAGAAACGAATGAAGAACAGCGGCAACTCCTGGTGGTGGATCGAGCCGGCGAGAAAGTGTGCTACAGAGTTGATCAGATAGGCGATCTTATTACCATTGATATCACCATGCATATCTGGCCGCTACCACCTCTGCTCGAGACTCAAAAGCGGTGGCGGCAACTGTGGGGTGTCTGCCAGTGGGAGAATGAACTGGTGCTGCTCGTGGACCTCCAATACCAACCACAAAATGAGTCAAAAGAAGGATACATTTCCCATGAGTGGACTTAAAAAAAGGATTGTTTGGAACCAGGCCATGTTGTTTGTTTATGTCGTGCTCATCCTGGGACTGCCCTACCTCTGGCTTAGCGTTGACCTGGCAGACGGTCAGGTCCTTCCTTTTCTTGTGATTTATACTCTTGAGGCATTTCTGCTTCTGGGTCTTTTTGTGCTCTTGCCACTTCAGTACGGTCGACCGCTGCTCTCGCTGGAGAGGACAATTGCCGCCGGCGACGAACTCGATGTGGAGGAAACCACCGCGATAGTGCAGCTGGGGGCCAGATTGCCCGCTCGTGTGGCGCTGACCCTTTTTCTGACTGGATACGGCGTCTTCTTACTGGGAATCCTGACCATGCGGCTAAAGGCTCATTTTGATCTGACCCAGAGCCTCCAAAGCATTTTGGCGGGCATCGTTATTTGTTTGGTCTACTCCCTTTTCACTCTCTTTACCCTGGAGGGTATCATCCTGCCGGAGATGGCCACAGCAATGAGCGGCCTGCCACAACGGGTGTCTTTGAAGGGGATGAGTCTTTCCCAAAAGCTTTGGGTCACCTGTGGTTCGCTGGTTCTTATAGCCGTGTTTTTTGTAAGTTCCATTAGCTTTGTAGAGAGCAAAAAAGCATTGGAAAGGCAGACAGTGGAGGTGCAGCGCGTCCAGCTTGGCCTTGCCATCGGCACGCAAAACTGGGGAGATTTGGTTAAGCAAGGCAAAGGCGAGGCGCTCGTCGAGGCAGTGGAAAGGTTAGATCTTGGTGAGGCCACCTCAACCTATTTCCTGACCAGTGGTGGATCCGTGCTGGCCAGCAATCCCCGTGGATCAAAGGGTGTACTCCCGGCTGGGCTTCTGGCCGAACTGGAGCGTACACCCTCTGGCACGTATGTGGACAAAATGAAGGGCAAAATCTACGCTTTCCAGAAACCGGAAAAGGCGAATGGCTTTTTGGTGAGCGAGGTTGACCGCAGCCAATTCTTCGTTCCCCTGAGGCACATCGTCTGGATCACCAGCCTTGTCTGTTTGGTAACCCTCATCATTGGCTTCTACCTTTCGTACATTCTGGCCAATAGCTTTACCAGGCCTCTGAATAAATTGGGAAGGTATGCCAGACAGATTTCTGCCGGGGAGATCTCGGAAAAGGTTATTTTGGCCTCCGGTGACGAGGTGGGGACGTTGGCTGAGGCCTTCGACTCTATGCACCAGAACTTCACTCTTTTGGCTGAACAGGCCCAGAAAATCGCTGGTGGCGATCTCAGCCAGGAGGTGACTTTCCCCGGTCCTTTTGGTAAGGCCATCAATGCCATGGTGACTAATTTAAGGGAAATGACCGGACAGAGCCAGGAGGCGGCGTCACGCATAGGCAGTTCATCCAGCGAAATTGTGGCGTCAGCTCAACAACAGGCCAGCGGGGCGGCCCAGCAGGCAGCATCGGTGAGTGAGACCACCGCAACGATGGAAGAGCTTAGCACCACTGCTCGCCAGATTGCCGAGAACAGCAACGCCGTCACAGCAGTGGCTGATGAGACCCTGAAAAGCGCCGAGGATGGGCAGGGGTTCATGGAAGAAAGCACGAAAAGCATGGCCCTGATTCGGAGCAAGACCGAGGAGAGCTCTGAAAAAATTCTTAGGCTGGGACAGAGGAGTCAGCAGATTGGCGAAATCATTGACATCATAAACGAAATAGCCATCGAAACCAAGATGCTCTCCCTTAATGCGGCCATCGAGGCAGCCAAGGCGGGCGAGGCGGGGAAGGGCTTCTCTGTTGTCGCCGGGGAGATCCGACGGTTGGCCGAGGATGTGGTGAAATCAACGGGCACTATCAGGGACGTGCTTCTGGAGATTCAGTCGGCTGCCAATGCTTCGGTTCTGGCTTCTGAGGAGAACGTCAAAGGCGTTGAAGAAGGGGAAGTGCGTTTGAACCAGGTGCGGGACGCCCTCGAAAATATTATTGCCATGGCTGAGCAGACCGCTGAGTCTGCGCGGCAAATCTCAGTTGCCACAAATCAACAAAAAGAGGCCAGCGAACAAGTGGTAAATACCATGAGGGAAATTTCCAAAGTGGCGCAGCAAACGGCAGCAGCCTCAAAAAATTCCATATCTTCAGCCAGTGACCTCAACCGAATCGCGGAGGAACTTCGAGCCCGGGTAAGCCTGTTTAAGATAGAGTAAA
>JAUVTM010000301.1 GCA_030601545.1 Syntrophobacterales bacterium | reverse complement strand
AAGGAGTAGAAGAGTAACTCTTATGGACTTCCTTTTTTCCTTCCAATGGCAGGATGTGGTAGACATCCTGGTAATCAGCTTTCTTGTTCACAGGCTGTTTCTTCTTTTTCGTGGAACCACAGCCCTGCAAATCTTGCTGGGCCTTCTTTTTCTTTGGTTGTGCCACACTATAGCTCAGGCCAGCGGGCTCGTGCTTACCAGTTGGTTCTTCCAGGGTGTTGGTGCTGTTGCTGTGCTGGTCATCGTAGTGGTTTTCAGAAACGAAATCCGCGAGGTTCTGATTCAGACCAATCCGGTCAGGTTGTTTCTGGGCCGACCATATGAACCTTGGACAATTGACCTCCCCGAGGTTGAACGAGCCGTCTTCCAGATGGCCAAAAGCAGAACAGGCGGGCTGATCGTTTTCCAGCAGCGAGACAGATTAGCTGAGCACCTAAGGGAGGGGATTGTTCTGGGCGGCAAGCTAAGCCCAGAGATTATCGCCAGCATCTTCACAAAGGAAAGCCCTGTGCACGACGGTGCGATAATTATTCAGGGCGCCCGGATCAAGCTGGTTGGAGCTTTCCTGCCCCTGACCAAGAGAGAAGGCTTACCACAACATTTTGGCACCAGGCACCGGGCCGCAATTGGCCTCAGCGAGGTGTGTGATGCGGTGGTAGTGGTGATATCCGAAGAGCGTGCGGAAGTCTCGGTGGTATACAAGGGCGAGGTGGAACTGATTCAGGAACCGCCTCAGCTGCAAACAGCGTTGGGCAGCTTGCTTTTGGGGGTCGATTCGGGGACAAAACCTCGAACCCGTCCCAGGGAGTTCCTGTCCCAATTGGCTGGTCTCTTGATTACCTTCCTACTGGTGTCAGCCTTCTGGGGGATTTACTCTGGAAAGCAACTGTCTTTGATCAACGTCACCACTTCGGTGGATTTCCGCAACATACCAGAGAATATAGAACTCAGAAGATCTTCCTCCGAGAGAGTTGAGGTGCAAATTACCGGGAAGCGAAGACTCGTCAGCGCTCTCAATCCAAAACAGGTGGGGGCTTTCTTGGATCTAAGTGAGATCGATGCTGGGCTTCACCGATTTGTGCTGAACGCAGACAACATAGAACTTCCCCTCGGCATGGAAGTGGTGCGTATAACCCCTGCCGCCATTAGGGTGGAAATGGAAGAGCGCATCCAAAAAGATATAGCGGTGGAACCCCAGGTAGTCGGCAAACCGCCTGCCGGATACCAGATTGAAAGGATCAGTGTCAGACCTGGTTCTGTTAAGGTAAGCGGGCCAAAATCGACACTGAATGTCATGCTTAGTCTATCCACTGAATCCATCAATGTAAGTGACATCAAACCCCAAGAAGGTGAGAAAGTCCTCGAGGTTCCGGTGGTGCTCTCCCCCGCTTCCCTGCGACTGCTGCCGGGACAGAGTAAAAACGTCCGTGTCACCATTCAACTTATACCCAATAAGAGTTCAAAAACTTCACCCGAGACAACGTTCCCCTGAGGTCAAGAGGTGGAGGCACATTGTCTTGCCAAGGGTGAGCGCACGTTCGTCTAGCCCCTAGGTTCTGATTCGTCATTCCAAAAATTACTTTGACACTCTTGTTTTGGCCTGCTAATCTCTAGCTAATCTATATGCTTTGGGGAGGTATTATGAGACTATCGACGCGCGCCAGGTATGGTACCCGTTTGATGGTGGATTTGGCGCAACACCATGCGGATGGCCCCATCCCCCTGGCAGAAATCGCCAAACGTCAAGATCTTTCAGCCAAATATCTTGAACAGTTAATCATACTGTTGAAGGGGGCCGGGCTTATCCGCAGTGCTCGAGGAAGGCGTGGTGGCTACATGCTGGCAAGAAGTCCCGAGGAGATCAACTTGGGTGAAATCATTGAGACCCTGGAAGGAAGGCTAGCCCTGGTGGATTGTGTCGCTGAGCCTGAGTTATGCGAGCGTTCGCCCGAGTGTCCGACAAGGGGAATCTGGGTCGGGATGACTGACATACTCAAGAAGCAGCTCTTCTCCTTGAACCTCCAGGATGTAGCTCAGAAGTCTGCTCCCCTTGAGGATTTACTGGCAGATTCAGACAAATGAGAGAGGAGAAATCATGGCAAAGGTCGTCCACAGCTCACAGATCACCATTACCCGAGACCGGGGACCCACCAGAAAAGCTGTTATCAAAGGCTTCGGCGAGCCGGTCTACTATGGTGTTCACGGCGGGATCAAAGATTTTTATAAAATTGAGCCAGAAGAGGAGCACGCTGCCACCTTGGATCACATCGTGGGCGCTGTTGGCGGCTGAATGATGGGGACACTGGCCATGGTACTGGCCGGAAAAAAGATCCGCACTTTCGAGCATTTGTATCGGGCGGAGGTAACAGGTGACATTGAAGATGTCGACGGTGTTTTAAAGGTCACGCGCATCAAGGTTCATTACTTCCTCAAAACCCCCGAGGAGAAATGGCAAGATGCA
>JAUVTM010000325.1 GCA_030601545.1 Syntrophobacterales bacterium | reverse complement strand
AAAAAAGCCGACTCCCACGGATAGGAGTCGGCTTTTTGTCCATTCACAGACTAACAACTACAGGTGCCACAGCTGTCTGGTTGGGATAACGTTGAGGTAATGGAAAAACCCGAACAGTGAGCATCTTCCACATAATCCACCTTGATGGGACGGGCCTGATTCATTAAGGAGGTATCGACAAGGTAGGTGACGCCGTCAAATTCGAAGACCTGGTCCTGATCTTTTGGCTCATCCAGAGCCATCCCCAAAGAGGGGCCGCCTCAGCCAATTTGGGAGACCAAGATACGGATTGCCGAGTCGAGCTCGCGTTCTTCAAGATAATCCTTCAGTTTCTCAGTCGCCTTCTCAGTAATTTCAAGCATGCTGACTCCCTCTCTCTAGTAAATAATCTCTTGAAAGACTTTCTGCCAAAGTGGACAGAGGACATATATTAAGGATTGTCTTGGCAGGTGTCAAGAGCTTAGGGGAGTCAGGAGTTTCCCCATTTTTTTGTTGGTATGGGTGTATTAAGAATAATTGAGACAAATCCACCTGGACATTCCTTGTGTTTGTTCTGGAGTGACTGGCGGAAGGTCTGTGCCACTTCCGCAGCTGTGGGTGGGGGAGCCCCTGGCCCAGTTCCGCAGGAACGGGGAACAGGGAGGGGGCGCCTTCCCCCGCATACAGCTGCGCCAGAAGTGACCAGACCGTGAGACTCGGAACACAAGAACAGATACAGGGAATGTCCTTTCAACTTCGCCAATTGGTGCTAGTCAGCCTTGCCGCTTGAGGGCTGGGACATTCCCTCCGCTTACGCTCGGCCTGCTGTCCTTGCCGTGCGGTGGTGCTTCGGGCCGAAGTAGATGGCAGCCCGAGCTGCGGATATTGCCAGCCTCTGCCGTATTGCCTGGGCAGGCTGATCCATTGAAATTGGCATAGGCTGGCAACATACGCAGCTTCGGGAAAATCCCAGCCCTCAAGCTCCATCTAGACAGAGCTCATTGCAGATCTACTTTTCATTTGTAAATCACCCGCAGTAGGCTAATAGACTCACTCTAGAGCGATTAAACATCAATTTTTGGGGAAACTCCTGCTTAGGGGAGTCAGGAGTTTTCTCCATTCGGATGAAAGATTTTCCAAGTGGAAACAGAAAGGAAACCATGTTAAGGAAAGGACCATGGTCCGTTTTCTTATAACCTTCCTTTCCATCTATGGCGCCGTCCATCTCTACTTGTTCCTTAAAGCGAGGTCTGCATTATCGCCTGGGGTTGGACTCAGTTTAGTGATGGCGCTGTTTTTGGTGGCCATGGTGGTTGCGCCGATAGCAGTGCGGTTACTAGATCGGCACGGACTGCCTCTGGCTAGTCGCTATCTCGCCTATATTTGCTATACCTGGATGGGACTGCTCTTTTTTTTCTTCTGGATGAGTATTTGCCTGGATGTGTTCAATGTGAGCATGCGGATTCTGGCTCTCCTCCCGGGGTCAGCCACCAGCCGTTTTGTGTGGACCGGCAAAAACAGCTTTGTGTTGTTAACACTTGGTGTTGTCATCCTGGGAGTTTGGTCTGCATTTTGTGCCTGGCAGATTCGCTTGGATAGGGTTGTACTGCAAACCACAAAACTGCCTGCCGGCAAGAGCACGTTAACCATTGCTCAAATATCTGATGTACACTTGGGACTGATGGTGGGGGAAAGGAGAATGTCTCGCATTATCAGACTGTTGGAAAGAGCTAAACCGGACGTACTGGTCTGCAGCGGTGATCTCGTGGATGCCCAGATGGAACGGTTCGACAACCTGGCAGCTATGTTGGAAACGATAAAGGCCCCATTGGGCAAATTCGCGGTCATGGGCAATCATGAATTCTACGCAGGTATTCGTCAGAGCGAGCGGTTCCTGAAAGCCGCGGGATTTATGCTGTTGCGCAATCAGGAGTATAGCCTGGACGATCTGTTTCGTATTGTGGGAATGGATGACCCTGTGGGAAGAAGGCGGTATAAGGAAGAGGCTGCAGCCAACCTAAGCGAAAGCGATTTACTTGCTCGTTCCAACTCACAAGTATTTACTATTTTGCTGAAACATCGACCAACAGT
>JAUVTM010000245.1 GCA_030601545.1 Syntrophobacterales bacterium | reverse complement strand
AATCGCAAACTCTGCCCTGTAAGCCACCACTTGCCCTTTTCTACCCTTTATGGCCAGTGGTTGGAGCGGATGCAGTCCCACCAGTCCAGGAATCGAGTCCACAGAATCTGCTAGTTCAGCAGCTGTGGCCTCGCCCACCAGAATCTCTCCAGGACCTGCCAGCTCCTGCAAGCGCTTGGCCAGATTTACGGCATCACCGATGTGCGTATAGGCAAGGCGCTTTTCTGTACCTATACTGCAAGCCGTAGCCATGCCAGTGCATACCCCAATGTGGATGCTTATCTCAGGAAGCTCAAAGCGCTGCAATTCGCGCCGAATTTCATCCATTTTTCCTTGGATCTGGACGGCGGCTTCTAAGGCGTGGGAGGCATTTTCTTGAGCGGTGTTGGAATTGCCAAAGACCATCATAATGCCATCGCCCATAAATTTGTCCAGGCTACCACCATGCTGAACCATTACGTTTTCGAGGGCAGCGTAGAAGGTGTTGACAATAAAGACCAGACTCTTCTGATCAAGTTTTTCTGAGAGGCCAGTAAAATCACTGATATCGGCGAAAAGGACCGAGACCTTTTGAGTTTGGCCGGCTCTGGCTGGGAGTTCCCCACTTGACATAATGCGGTCTACTACATGTTTGGACACAAACCGAGATAGCATTGTGCGTCTGCGTTCTTCTCCGAGGAGGTTCTCCTTGAGATCGAGAACGTATTTCTTGTAAGCAAGAAGTTGATTGCGGCGCCGCTCGGCCCTGGAGAGCGTTTCTTCGAAAGTGCTCAGGTCGAATGGCTTTCTCAAGAAGTCACAGACGCTCAGTTTGAGGGCATCTATGGCATTTCCCAAGGTACCGTAGGCTGAGATGATAATGGGCACCACATCCTCGCAGCGCTCTCTTACTTCTACAATGAGGCTTATCCCATCCATGCCAGGCAACCTCAAGTCAGAAATTACCAGATCAACCTGGTCATCCCCCAGCGCTTCCAGACCTTTCTCCGCAGAATGCGCGGCGATAACTTCGTGGCCACGATGTTTGAGAAGATTGCTCAGGGTGAAGAGCATGGACTGTTCATCTTCGACCAATAACACTTTCATCAATGTCATCCTTCAAATCCGAAGGGACTGTAAGCTACTCTTGAAGTGAACTAAACCGTTGGTTGATTGCGCTCAGGACAGCATAAAGCACAACCCGTGCCAACTCCGGGGGGACCTGGTGGAATTAGCCTAACCGCACTATTTAGGGCGCTTTACAGAGGTTTAGAGGTATGCTATCGGCTGTGACTTCCGTTCAATTTTGCAGCACTGCTGGACGGCCATATTCGCATAAGTCCCGGTGACGAAACAAGAAAAATAAAGGTGTTGGATGGTGATCCAAAAACATCATTGGCGAAATCGCCAAACGCCCAGTTGGTAGTCCTTTACACCATTCGGCAAGTGGATTTTTCCAGCGGCTAGGAGGCATAGGTAGATACAGCGGGCAGCTGGCAGCGTGGAGCAGGCAGCATTGTTATCCGTTAACCGTTATTAGTTATTCGCGAGATCTGTTGCTATGAGCTGCCTTGACTATTTAAACGATTTGACGAATTAACGAATTGACGATTGACGATTGACGATTGCGGATTTGAAAATTAAGGAATTGAGGATTTGGGATTTGGGATTTGGGAAGGCATGGGGCATGGAGCATAGGGCATAGGGCATAGAGCTTAGTCAATTAGAAAATTAGAGAAATAGAAAATTAGTCAAACAGATGAATTGTTTACCGCTTACTACTCACTGCTTACCGTTTACGAATTGACGATTTGACTAATCAACTAATTCTCTAATTTCCTAATCAACGAATTAACGAATTTCGTAATCGACTGCTGGCTACCTAATTCCGTATTTTTTTAAACGATAAAGGAGGGTGTTTCTGGTGATTCCCAGGAGTTTGGCCGTCTGCACCTGGTTTTTATTTGTTTGCTTGTAGGCAGTGGTAATGATCTTTTTGATCACCTCATCAAGGCAGATTCCAGATGAGGGAATCTGAGATGGCGGAAAATCCTGGGTCTCTTTTTCAGGATCACGCTTGGTTGGGGCAGGGGAGGGGGTTGTTGGCGTAAGGAAATCAAGATGCTCAGGTTTTATTTCGGTGGAATCTTCCAGGAGGGTTACTCGCTCGATGGCATTCTTGAGTTCGCGGATATTGCCTTTCCAGGCGTGATTCACCAAGATTTCTTCAGCCTTTGCTGACACTTTCTGAAATTTCTTGCCATATTTTTTGTTAAAAATGTCAAGAAAATAGTTGACCAAAAGCAGAATGTCCTCCTGGCGCTCCCGCAGTGGAGTGATGTTGATGGCAATGGTGGCCAGGCGGAAATAGAGGTCTTGGCGAAATCGTCCGTTTTCAATGAGTTGCTCCAGCGGTTGGTTGGTAGCGGCAATGACACGGACGTCCGCCTTCTTGGGCTGTGAGTCGCCCACTGCGTAGAATTCCTTTTCTTCCAGGACCCTGAGAAGCTTGGCCTGGACATCCAGGGGCAGGTCAGCTACCTCGTCAAGAAGAAGAGTTCCACTGTGGGCCTCCTCAAAAAAGCCCTTCTTACCTTTGGTATGGGCACCGGTGAAGGCGCCGCGCTTGTAGCCGAACAGCTCGCTCTCCACCACCTCTTTGCTTATGGCGGCACAGTTGACCGCCACAAAAGGGTTGGCAACCCTGGGGCTGTTGAAATGGATGGCCCGGGCAAAAAGCTCCTTGCCCACCCCACTCTCACCACCGATGTAGACATTGGCATCCGGACTTCTGGCTATCTTTTTGGCCATGGAAAGGGCCTCCAAGAACTGCGGGCTTTTACCGATCAGGTTGTCGATGTTGTATTCCTTGGCAAGGGCTTTACGCAGGGCGGCGATTTCTTGTTTGTAGCGCAACCGCTCCAGGGCCTTAGCAATGGCAATTTGCAGCTCGTCCATGTCAATGGGCTTGGTCAGGTAGTCAACCGCCCCCAGATTGATGGCCTGAACAACAGTTTTCACTTCTCCATAAGCGGTAACCATGATTACCGCGACATAATCGTCAACTTCCCTGATCTTCTGAAGTGTTTCAAGACCATCGACTCCGGGCATGGAGATGTCCAACAAGACCACATCCGGCGCATTGTCCTTTACCTGCTGAATGGCCTTCTCACTATTGCGGGCTTCCACAACTTTATAATCCTTCTTGAGGGCTCCTTTGAGAGAGGTCCGGAAGGACGCTTCGTCATCAACGATGAGAATCTTATAGATAGCCTCGTCCATGAATTCCACCAAGCTTTAGAGTTGTCAGGAAAAATTCCTTGG
>JAUVTM010000038.1 GCA_030601545.1 Syntrophobacterales bacterium | reverse complement strand
GAGGTATCGAAGGCACCACGCCCCGTTTGTACCCCTTTATCAAAAACATGTTCCGTATCGATGTGGTTAACTAAAGCTTTGGTGGCCTCAAGCAGCCGCAGGTACATCTCTTCCATCTTACTCCCCTTTCTCGGATCGAGGTTTCAGTGTTCAGGCTTAGAAAAAGGGTTTCAGGTGTCTGTGTTCAGGTGTCAGGGAAAAAACAAAGTACTGACACCTGACACCTGACACCTGAATCCTCAACATTGACACCCGACACCTGAAACCCTAAGATTTTTTGCTTAGTGGAGTGTATAAGATCATCGCTAGAACAGCAATAGTGAACTGTGCTAAGGTGATACCCAAACGTTGCATACCCAAACCGGTAAAAATCGCTGCGCTCGCGTGATAGCGCGCCATCTGCGAGCGTGCTCGCCTTGGACAGGATCTCACGTACGGTCCAGTACTGTTCATCCTGTCCCAGCCTGCGCGCGCCCACATCTGACGCACTCTGACGCCTTTTTCCTCGGCGTGGGTATGCAACATTAGGGTTTACCAATGAAGTTCCTCTTTCTTGAACCATTCTATGGTGGCTCGCACCGTGACTTTGCCGACGGTTGGATCAAGCATTCCCGTCACCGGTTTGATCTCTTTACCCTTCCTGCTCGTTTTTGGAAATGGCGTATGCGGGGGGCAGCACTTTACTTGGCCAAGAAGGTGAAAAATGCGGCAGAATATGACGGTCTGATCACCTCAAGCCTGATGAGTCTTTCTGATCTCAGAGCGCTCTGGGGACCTGACTGTCCCAGAGCACTGGTGTATTTCCATGAGAACCAGCTTTCCTATCCTTTGCCACCCGGTGAAACCATGGATTATCAGTTTGGCTTCACCGATGTAACCACTGGGCTGGTGGCAGACAGAGTGCTCTTTAACTCCCAAACCCACATGGATGCGTTTTTTGGGTCCCTGCCCGGATTCATGAAAATGATGCCGGAATACCGGCCACATTGGGTTATAGACCAGATTCGGGCCAAAGCGGCAGTTTTGTATCCCGGGTGCAATTTTCCGGCAGGTCCAGCCGATTTGAGTCCGTGGGGCCTTTCCAAGCCCCCTCTCATTATCTGGAACCACCGGTGGGAATTTGATAAGTCGCCAGAGACCTTTTTTGCTGCTCTCGAGTCGGTCTTGTCCGCTGGGTTTGAATTTCGGCTTGCGCTCCTGGGAGAGAATTTTCAGGTAGTGCCCAAACCATTTCTGACTGCCAGGGAAAAATTCGGGGAAAGGATCGTTCAGTACGGCTACGAGGTTTCAAAAAAGAAATATCAGGACTGGCTCAAACAAGGTGTGATCGTGGTGAGTACCGCAATCCAGGAAAATTTTGGCATCTCCATAGTGGAGGCAGTACGCTACGGTTGCTATCCCCTTTTGCCCAACAGCCTCTCATATCCGGAATTGATTCCTGCAAAGCACCATAGTAATTGTCTGTACAGCAGTGAGGAGGAGTTGGTGGAAAAGCTTCGTCTGCGATTGAGTGAACCGGAAAGATATAGTGAAAAGAGAGAAAATCTAGCGACTTACATGGAACGATACTCTTGGGAACTTGTCATTAACGACTACGACAAGGAGCTTGAAGAGCTTGGACAAAAAAACTAGGGGGCGCTGGTGAAATATCCGGGTTAATAGTTTTTTGCGCCACTGGCTTAGAACCTGCATATTTCTAAGATTGAAAAATAGTGGTATTATCTAGGCACCGACTGATCTCCGCTGATTGTCTGATATCGGCTTGCGAATAGTGCTCTGGCTTCTCCTGGCTCTCTCTGGCGTGCACCCCTCTTTAGATCGAGAACCGTTTCTCCCCGAACCTTACCTGCAGGAGGTCTTATTCAACATCGGAAACCTGGTCCTCATGATCAGGTCAGAGTTCAATAGTTTTGCCGGTAAAGATTGCGAGCTGTCTTGGAGTACTAGAGCATAGGAGGAATAGAAATTCCAAATCACAAAGACTGAGGTTTCAGGTTTCAGTTTTTTATTTTTCTTCCCTGACACCTGACACCCGACACCTGAAACCCTGAGATTTGGTGCTTGGAATTTGACATTTTATAACACTCCATCACTCTAGCAGCCTACCGAAAAAGGGGAAAGACCAGAGGTTGTAGCCCAGTGGCAAGCGAGGACGTGAAATCGGAAGCTTTGCGTATCAACCTGGAGGCTACCCGGGTTGACGTACGCATCCATCCCAAGTACGAAGTCATGCGAGAGGTGGTCTTGAACTATGTGGGTCTTCTCCAACAGACCGACAGTCTGCTGGAAGAGCTCAACCATCCTTACCGCAACTGGGATTTTGTGGTTCGAGAAACACGGCGCTATGCCCTCCAGAATTTCCCCATCTACGTTGCCCATAGTCAGGGTCCTCAGGTGTGCCGTTTAGTGGCAGAGGTTTTCATGGAGGCCATTGGTGATGGACAGCAGCCTGCTGTGAAAAGCCAGGCAGCAAACAACCTCATACTTTTTCTCGAGCAATTGGCAGGTGAGACAGGCAGGCTCCCCAAAAAGTACGGAGCAGTTCTCAGTGAAATCTTTGGGCAAATGCAAGACATGCCCGAGGAAGAATTCTTCTTTTTCGCCAGCAGCTTCTACTCCATGAAAAAGACTGGCGCCTTCGTGACTGAATCCCAGCCGACTGGACTCGACTATGGCTCTTATTGCTCGCTGTTGAAGAAAATTTTACGGACCACCTACCAATACTGGCGGGGGCAGGAAGACCCTGGTGAATGGTTTCAAGAACTGGCAAGGGATTGGTGGAGTCCCGAGATACATACGCCACAATTAGCCCCTATCGGTCATGAGCGGTTCCGTGCCCTGGATCAAGAGTTGGAAAAGATCACACGGCGAAAAGTGAATGTTGACCTGGTAAAGAGGCTGACCGAGTTCCCCGACTTTAAGGACATCGTAGACGATTATAGGAAGCTGCCAGGCCTGCTCGGCCGCGATAACCCGTACCTCAAGGTGCTGGTGCTCTACAAGATCATGGAGACCAGAGGACTCGAAAGCATTCACGAAGAGGCTTTCAGAGAGATCGATCGCACTCTGGCCCAGATCATTCGGAAGGAATCGCCCGACGCTTTGATATCCTTCGTAACCCGCACTTTTGACGTGCTTAAACAGAGTAAGAAACTCTATCCCCTGAGTGGCCTATCATGCGTGCAAACGATTGGCAGGGAGCTCTTTAAAACCGGGAACTCCCCTCTCATCAACCATTTTTTTGACTCAACTATTTCACTTGGCTTCGAGCTCCCCCAAATCGGTGGAGTCAGCGAAGAATGGCAGGTTCAGTTCAACCCGGCTCATCTTCGCAACATTCGCGTCTGGCTTGATCTGGTGGAGCAAGACCCCAAGCGAAACACCCGGCTGTTGTCGGCACTCCTGGTCAACCTGTCCCTTGGAGGAGTCCATGTCCAGGATACTGATCTTTTTCAAAAAGACGTGAGCCGCCTGCTCAACAGCCCGATTCGCCAGGTTTACAGCCTGGGTAAGCAATTAGCCAAGCTTTTCCCGGTTTACTTCAACGAAATTGGAGCCGAAGGGTTGTTGCGCGACGTATCCACTGAGATCGACGAGCTTTGCCATCGCAAGGACCGTGTGATCCACTTTATCCGCAAGCAAAGCCATGTTGAAAGCAACCCCCTCCTCCTCGATTTCATTCAGCAAATCATACGGTTCTGGCGCACCGGCGACAGGGCCTTGCTAGAACCTTACTTGCCTGAAGAAGTTTTCCAGCAGGTTTCCGAAAGAGGTCCTTATTTTGATGATGTACAGAAGATCTTCCGATTTCTCTTCAAAGAGAACAAGGTAACGGATGAGAAAGAGTTGGTGGAACTGGATATAGCCCGAGTTGAAACACAGCTTGCAAAGATGTCACACGTTTCTGCACGGGAAAAAAAGCGTACCCTGTTACTTATTCAATTCCACCAGCTGCTGGCACAAAAATACCAACTGAGTGTGCGCGAGATTGGCAGCCACTTGGAGCGGGGCAAGCGGATAGGCATGCCCAGCCCGGGCAGTCTGATCAAGGCCTTGGAGGAGACTGACATCTCCACCAGGCTCGATGCCATCCTCAGCTACCTGCAAGGTCTCAAAGACATTATCCTTTCCGAGCACGAGTCTATCGGGCTGGAAAACATTTATCACAAACGCCACATCGCGGCGAACATTCCCTCAATGTATGGCTCTTATCACGAGCCTAAATTTGATGCTTTGGGCCTCAGCTTTCGCTTGGAAAACCTGGCGAACACCCTGTTTGAGGAGTTGGTCGCCACCATGAACTTGCGCATTATCACCCGAGCCACCATTGTTCAAATTAGCAAATACCTTGCCTTCTTTGTCCGGGCCCTGGAGATCGATGGCATCATCTCCAAGCGCTTGAACAAACAGCTGGAGCTGCTCAGCCAGGCAATAGAGATCAGGCGTTTCAGTTACTCGCAGTACATTGATATCTTCAAAGGGTTTTCCGAGGCCATCAAGGAAATCATCAACCGCTACTATTACAATCCTCATCAGGACAACTTGCAGCTTATCATAGGCCAACTGGGGCCTGATCAAGTGCTGGCAAAATATCAGCGAGGAAAGAAGAATCAGTCTCAAGCAGAATTCATCAATAAGGTCTCGGAAACCTTTCTGCGGAATCTGGTGGCGGGTACCCTGGGCCTGCAGAGCCTTGACACTTTTGTCAGTCGCATTCTCAACACCTTGAACATACAAAGAGAGGAACTGTCCTCTAGCCACCTGGACCTATTAATGAGCTATGATCCCCACCAAGCGATCTCTCCCATTCACGAGTTGAATCCCGCGACCCACGATCTCATACACTTGGGCAACAAAGGGTACAATCTTGTACTCCTGGCAGATCAAGGTATGCCTGTACCACCCGGTTTTATCGTGACCACTGAATTTTTTCGTTGCCAGCAGGTCTGCAGCGATTACTGTGCCTCAAACGAGGACTTCCTGCAACGGGTGGATGAGCAGAAAACCTACCTTGAAGCAGCCACCGGAGCTATTTTCGGCTCTCCCACCAGACCACTGCTCCTGTCTGTGCGCAGTGGTGCTGCCATATCTATGCCTGGAATGATGAATACCTTCTTGAATGTAGGAATTAATGAGGAGATTGTTGAAGGACTCATCCAACAAACTGGTGAGCCTTGGTTCGCCTGGGATTGCTATCGACGCTTCCTTCAGTCCTGGGGCATGTCCTTTGATATAGAGCGTGATGACTTTGACGCCATCATGCACGGTTATAAAGCGCGTTACCATCGCATGCTTAAGCGCGAGTTCAGCACTGAGGAGATTCGCGAGGTGGTCAGGGCCTATCGGCAGACACTGGAGGAGCGAGGTGTATCCGTTCCAGACAATCCCGATGAGCAACTGCAGATCGCAATATTTCAAGTTATGCGGTCATGGTATAGTCAGAAGGCCAGAAAGTATCGGGAAATCATGGGTATTTCGGACAATTGGGGTACAGCGGTAACCGTCCAGGCCATGATCTATGGTAACCTTGACACTGATTCGGGATCGGGTGTTGCCTTTACGCACAATCCAAGAAGTACAGATGACCGGATTAGTCTGTGGGGTGATTTCACCCTCGGCAACCAAGGAGAGGATGTGGTGGGGGGCCTGGTGCAGACCCTGGCGCTTTCAGAGGAGCAGAGGCGGGAAGACGGACGTAAAGAGGAGACCTCTTTTGAAAGTCAATTTCCACAACTCTTTGCCAGGCTCAACGAGATCGTGGAGAAGCTCATTTACGAGCAGGGCTGGGGACCCCAAGAGATTGAATTCACCTTCCAAAGCGACACTGAGGAGGGGCTTTTTATATTACAATCAAGGGACATGACACTTCGCGCCAGAAGGAGTTACTCGGTCTTTACTTCGAGCCTCGAGCAAGACGAGGCTTACCTGGGCAATGGCATCGGGGTAAGCGGGGGTGCGTTGAGTGGCCGAGCGGTTTTTAACCTGGAAGAGATCGAGCACTATCGCCATCAGCATCCGAGCGACTCCTTGATCTTGATACGATCTGATACCGTGCCAGACGACATAACAGAGATCTCGGCAGCAGATGCCATTCTCAGCGCCAGGGGGGGTGCCACCTCCCATGCGGCCATCGTCGCTTACCAGTTAGAAAAGACGTGTGTGGTGGGCTGTGCCGAGCTTCAAGTCTGGGAGAGTGAGTCTCGTTGTCTTATTGGAGGCCATGAGATACGGGCAGGAGACTTCCTGAGCATTGATGGCCGTGCTGGGGCTATTTACCATGGTCGATACGATATCAAGACTGTGGAAATGTGGCAGTAGCCCGTAGCAAGCTACACCCGTATTCTCTCGAAGACGACCTCTTCCCCTGATTGAGTGAAAGGTCAACTAGATGTTATCCGTTATTTGTTATAGGTTATTAGTGTTAAGACGAAGAAAATCTGCCTTATGTCTCATGAGCAGGCTGATAAAAAACTCAATGTTTTGAGTGTAAGCACCAAGACCGTCATTCCGGAAGTCGCGAAGTCCGCCTGCGGCGGAGAATACAGAGAAAACAATAGGTTACTGGATACCCCTTCGACTTTGCTCAGGGTGGTGAGCCTGTCGAACCACGGATCTCAACTTCGTCTCGTCCGGTATGACGTTTGGGGCTTTTCCCAGGCTTTTTCATCAGCCTGCTTGTGAGAGAGATGCAGAATAGCAGTTGATGGTTTTCCCAGTAACCAATAACTCTCAACTGATGTCTTAACTGATCCGCGGTCGCAGATGGCGCGCTATCACGCGAGCGCAGCGGTTTTTACCGGATAGGTTTGCAACATTAGGGTAAATTGGAGGGAAAGTGTGATGAGTTCGCGGCCAACTTTTGAAATGGTTTCGGAGCCCTCTCCCATGAAATTAGGTATTAACGGCCTGGGGCGGATCGGGAAATTGAGCCTCTGGCATCAGGTGGAACGACGCTATTTTGCCGAGGTGGTGGTGAACATCGGTCGAGAGGCCGGGACTAGTCTGGAAGACATTGCACTGTTCATTGAAAAAGACTCAGTCTATGGGGCTTTACACAACTACCTCCATGGATGCCGGGCCCAACGGGTCATTGAGGACCTGGACGAGAGAAAGGGTCGAATGGTGATCAACGGGACGGTTGTTACTATCCTTCGCCGGCACCGAAATCCACGCGATATCAACTGGCTGGACCATGGTGTGGAACTGGCACTAGACGCCACCGGCCGGTTCCGGGATCCGACGCTGCCGGCAGACCACGACAAAGGCTCGCTGCGTGGCCATCTGGCCGCAGGGGCCAGGAAGGTTGTGGTGTCAGCTCCGTTCAGAATCTCCGACAAGTCCAGCCCCATGTCTGACGATGCGGTCACGACCATCATGGGTATCAATGAGATCGATTACGATCCCACCCGGCACGCGATTGTCAGTCATGCCTCGTGTACAACCACCTGCCTCGCCTTTATGTTAAAGCCCCTCATCGACAGCTTCGGGCCCAAACGTTTCCTCTCCGTCTCTATGGCAACAATTCACGCCAGTACCGCCTCTCAGCAAGTGCTTGATCATTTGCCGAAACCGGGGGCCACAGACCTCAGGAAAAACAGGAGCATATTCAACAACATCATCCTCACTTCCACAGGGGCGGCGGAGGCCCTGGTGCAAGTGCTCCCTGAAATGGGGCAGATTCCCTTCATTGCAGAGTCGGTACGTATTCCAGTGAGCACCGGGTCACTCATTATCTTAGTAATCAGTTTTCAGGAAGTGCCCGACAAACCCTGGGTGGACCGGGAGCAGATCAACAACATTTACCGCCGCTACTCAGCCCAAATGCCAAGAGGTTACTTGCACTACACCGAAGAGCAGAACGTCTCAAATGATATTATCGGCCTCTACCGGGTTGCTGCCACCATCGAGGGTCAAGTGACGCATACCAGGACAGCGAGGGTTGCAGTCGACCTCTCTCAACTAATCCCTATGGAAATATTGGAAAATATTCCAGAAACACGGGTGGAAGTGCCAATCACCAAAGCAGTTGTCTACGGGTGGTATGATAATGAACTGGGGTCGTACAGCAATCTCCTGGGTGATCGAGTGGTGACCATGGCTGAGTCCATGCACGGCCAGTAGCAGTCAAATTTCTTCCATCGCGTGATATGCTCCCTTGAGCCGATCTCGAAGTAAGAAGCAGAGCCTTTCCAAGACATTAAATCCAAACTCATTGTCATCAAGCATCATCTGTCTTAGAGCCGAACCCTTCATGACCAAGACTTTTGTTGGTTTTCGGCAGACGGCCGAGGACATGAGGGTATGCGTTTCATTGAGAAGTGTGGACCAGCAGCCAAAAACCTTGCCTTTACTGAGTACTCCTATAACAACAGTGCCCTTGCGTGTGCCCAGATCTACAGATCGTTCCAAAAAGACATGCCCTTCAGCAACAATATAAATCTGCTCTTCCAAATCACCTTGCCGAAAAATGTGATCTCCGGCGGCATAGGCTTCAACCCGAAACAGATTTGTGAGTTCCTGAAGGTGATCTTTTTGGAACCCCTTAAAAAAAGCACAGCTTTCTAAGAAATGGAAAGTCTCTGAACGATCCATGAGCAATCCCTTACTGTATGATTTACGATTTATGATTTATGATTTCAGATTGAGGTGCATGCATTCTTGGCCGTGAGGTTCTGAGCTCTTAAATCTGCAATCTGCATTCTCAAATCTAAAATCCCTTACTGTATGATTTATGATTTCAGACCTGCCCTGTGGAATTCCGCCGCTGGCGGACCCCCTGTGGGGGATTCCACAGGGTAAAATTGTAGATTGAGGCTGCATGCCTTCCTTCCTTATCGCAAGGTATTGAGCTCTTAAATCTGCAATCTGCATTCTCAAACCGGGAACCCGCCTTGCGGGGGGCAGAGTTGCATGGCTTTGCCGGCAAAAGAGGTTTCAGTGTTCAGTGTTCAGGTTTCAGCTTCTATGTTTCTTTTTCCTGACACCCGACACCTGACACCTGACACCTAAAACACTCAGATTTGGTGCTTGGAATTTGATATTTTGCTATGCTCTATGCGATCTGACCTGGTCATTCCTTTTCCATATATTTGAAGGATAGATGTAACCTCGTTCTGTAGGCGACAACTTTGCCTTCCTCAATTTTCAGGTCCAGCTCTTTCACTTCGGCGATTCTTAAGTCCCTTAGGGTCTTGCTCGCAGTCTCCACAGCATTTTTTGCTGCATCTTCCCAAGAAACATCACTTGTCCCCACCAATTCAATTATCTTGTAGGTGCCTACGGACATAACCTCGCTCCTTTCCACCTGCAGATCAGGTGCGTTTACCCTAACGTTGCCTACTAAAATCTTTTTATTGAGGTAATTGATTTTGCTCTAGGTGGATTCGCTTCGCTTAATCCACCCTACAAGCTGCATGCATGGACCGCCCAAAATGTAGGGTGGATTAAGGCCTTCGGCCGAATCCACCAAAAACTCTTAAATCTGAAATCTACATTCTAAAATCTAAAATCGCTAACCTCAATCAAAGCTCATATTCTGCTTCCAACTCAAGAATAAACTCGCCCCGTCTATTCCCTGGTGTGATTTTGAAAGTACCCCCTCCCTTTATGTTCGCCAGGATGCCTATGCCGTTGTAGGTTTGCCAGGTACCCGCGCTAATCTTGGTAGTGGAGTCGCGGTGGCCTTCAAAGCGGCTCTGCACTGCCCCATGCTTGAAGGTGGCCTGGACATACCCCTGCATGGGACCAGAGCCCTTAATGCGGTCGTGGAATGTGACGCTTCGGCGGGAGACAAACTCGCCGGCCACACCCTCGGTGAGTTCTATGGGCTCACCCTCCATTTCAGTCAGCGTCAAGGTGTGGCCAGGCTTGTCGTGAACCTGGAGCGATGCTACTTTGGTAACCCTAAGGAGATACTTGTCCTTGCGTTTCTTCCGTTCCATAGTCTTCTCCTTCCACCGAATCCCCGATTCGCTTCTTTAGTTCACCAGCATTATTGTACAATCGCGAGCACTCCGAAGAATCTTCGAGGCGCGGCTTCCCGGATCGATCTGGCTGTCGCCAGAGCCGCGTCTACCGATGGCCACTATGTTGTAGCCACCCCGGCTCACTTCGGCGAGGATGTCACGGGCAGGGCCACTCCGTCGAGTTTGCATCTTTGTGCTGATCCGCTCCTCGGCAACGCCCGATTTGGTAAGAACTCCCCGCGCCTTGGCAAAGATACCCCCCATCATTTCTTCATAGCGCCACTGCCATTTTTTCACTACCCCCTTCCGTTCCCCGCGCTCTTCCTTATCCAAAATGTGGCCGTCGTCCCAATAAGCCGGCGGTTTGGCTGGCATTACATTAAGAAAGGTAATCCGAACATCGGGGAGCGGTCCAAGGGTCTCGGCCAAGTGGATAGCGATACGGTCAGCGTAGTCAGATTCATCTACTGCTGCGAGAACGTGGGGCGGCTTGAGTGGGAGGTTGCCGATTGCCCATACAGGCTGCACGTCCGCATATTGATAAATATTGGCAGTAGTAGTATCCGGAAGCAAGCGCTTAACCCCGGACTGCTGCTTACGGGCCAAGACGATGGCTGTGATTTCTTCACTCTTGCCGGCATTCAGGATATCCTGGGCGGCATTCACGCTTTGCAGTCTTGTCTCCGTGCTGATGCGTGAGCGTTTGTACCCCATCTGGAGCAGTGAACTGACACCCTTGTCCAGGATTTGTTGGGCCCGCCTCTTCTGCACCTCTTGCCAATCAGTGGTCTCGGTTGAGGTTGGAGGGGGGGCCGGGAGGTGACTCTCAGTCACAGCGAGAAATAGATGGAAATGGGCATCGGTTTTTAGGAAGAGACCAGCCAGATTTTCCAGGGCTTCAAAGGTGTACTGCGAATCGTCAATGCCGAGGAGGAATCTTTTGACCATAGCAAAACCTCCTTACTGATAATATCCTCATTTCTTCACGTTACAGCAAAGCACATGGCAACAAGATGAGGTCCTGCCCACTTCACGCGGCCTCATATTCGCCTTCTAATTCGAGGATGTACTCGTTCCAGCGTTCTCCTGCAGTAACCCTGAATGTTCCTTCGCCTTTGATGTCAGCCAGTTTCCCTGTAGAGTGATACGTTTTCCACGTGCCGGCGCTGACTTTTGTCTTACCGTCACGCTGCCCTTCAAAGCGACTGTAGGCTGATCCTTCCTGGAAGTAGGCCATAACATACCCCTCCATAGGACCTGAACCCCTGGCCCGGTCGTGGAAGGTGACACTGCGGCGGGTGACAAACTCGCCGGCCAAACCCGGTTCGTATTCAATGGGTTCCCCCTCCATCTCAGTTAGAGTCAGGGTGTGACCAGGCGTGTCATGAACCTGGAGCTCTTCTATTTTGGTTACTCGAAGTCGATACTTGTCCTTTCTCTTCATAATTTTCTCCTTTCAACACTTTATCGTCTAGTTAGCCCAGCGGAATGCCTCCTTGCTCTCCGGGGAAAATTGATAGGTGATACGGTATCTGGAAAAGTCTGAAGAGGATGCATACTAAAATCATGCTACGCTCAATGGCAGGCTTCTGTCAAAGAGAAAAATGGATACGATTCGATTTCTTGTCCTGCGTGTGTGGACAGGAGAGCATTCTGTTGGTATAGGAAATAATTAAGATACTACTTTTAAAGAGCGGAACTTCAGAAGACAATCTTTACGCCTTTAGATCCGCCAGAGCATCATTACACCTGACTGGCAAAACGAAAGGCCCATCGGTCATGGCAGAGATCTTCGATGAGTGGCCAGAGAGGTGCGATCATGACGTCTTCCTATAAGATTCTGGTATTGAACATCGGCTCTACCAGCACCAAGCTGGCCTTTTTTGAGAAGGATTACCTGAAGACCCAGGAGACCATTGACCACACCATTCACCAACTCAATTCTCTCACTCACTACATGGATCAACTTCCTTTGCGAAAGAAAGCAATTGAAGGCTTTTTAGAGAACAATCGAATAGAGCTTGACAAAGTGCAGATGATCGCCAGTCGAGGCGGCCTTACCGCACCGCTTTCGTCAGGTGTGTATCTCGTTGATGAGAGAATGTGTGAGGATTTGCGCTCAGGGAAATACGGCCAGCACCCCACCAACCTGGGACCCGTAATTGCCCACG
>JAUVTM010000108.1 GCA_030601545.1 Syntrophobacterales bacterium | reverse complement strand
TCAGAGTTCACTGATAAGCTGGTCTATGACCTCCATAGATTTTTTGCTGATAGGGCTTTCAATGCCCTTGATGCGCTCGTCATAAATGGAATCAATATACTTCTCGATGGCCTCTTCATAGCGGCGGCGCTGTTTAAGAATTTCCGCTTCGTCAAAATAGGTGGTTTGCAGACTCTGAAACGGTTTGAGAACCACCAAGGCCAGATCACGGACTACTTCTGCAGTGACCTGTTCAAGAAGCTGGCTTTCGGTGGGCAACTCCAGAGGGTTGTAAGGAATGTTGGCCGCGGGGATACCGTCATTCCACTCATCCGTTACCTCCACGTCACGCTTGATAGTATCTGTTGCAATAATCTCCCCTTTCTTGGCATCGATGATTTTATAATAAATATGGACGGCAGCGCGCATCTTGTTGCGGCCCACGGTATAGTTTTCGTAGTGATATTCAGGCACCTGCACCACTGCCGGAGGGGCTGCTGCCAATTGCTCTCGAGAGGGTTTAGGATGCTTGGCCTTCCAGATGAGATACTCCGGGTTATCTTGGACTTTGGTGCCGATTGGAATCTTGGCGATCTTACTCCCTTTGCTCTCGTCCTTCTCAGTTTTGTAGAGCAGGACATTTCCCATAATGAAGATATCAATGCCGGTCATGCGCCCCACCTGACGTGCAGCCTCCATATCGCCGACGATGCCTGCCTGCTCCAAATTCATCTCTTTGAGAATTGAATGAAGATCCTGGCGTTCCAAAATCTGAATATCCCCACTGGAATTGTTAAAGAGATAGGTGATCAGATTTGAGGAAGCGTTTGTCCCGGCATCAGGGTCATATGATGGGCTGGCAAAATCAAATATGGCAATGGCCCTCTTCAGCCGGTCCTTTATGGCGTCTTCGGTCTCCTGAATCTTATAGAAAAGCTCAGGGTATTGAGAATTGATCTCGGTCAACTGCCAGTACCAAGTGAGACTGTTGCCAAACCTGCTTTTCTCTGAATACCGCGAGGCCCGCTGCAGGACCTTCTTGGTATAGCTTTCCAAGGCTTCCTTATAAAAGAAACTGTTGCGCACAGAAGGCGAGTAAATAACAGCCTTCTGGTACTCCTTGTTGGCCCGGTAGAGACGTTTTTCCTTGGCGTGTTGGTTGGCTAAACCAAAGTAATACCTGCCGGCTCGCAGTTTAGCCTTGGTGAGTTGGGTGTGGATATTCAGGTCACCTGGGAGATATGAAAGCGCTGTCTCGTAAAAGGTTATAGCCCGGTCCCATTCGTTGGCACTTGCCATCTCAGCGGCGCGGCCAAGAAAGTATTTGGGATTATCATTTTTCTTGACTTCTTCTATGAGTAACCGGGTGTTCTTGTATGTGGGGTCAATGACCATGACTTTGCCGAAAGCGGCCAATGCACCCTTCCAGTCTTCGCGTTGCACTGCAGCGATACCCTCTTTGTAATATTCGTCACTTCCTGCAGCCGTGGCCCTGGCCAGTTTGTCCTCGGTGTCTTCATAATTGGGGTAGATCTCATTAACCTTGCGGAAGTTGGTGACCGCTTTCAGCCACTGTTCATTGTTGAGAGCTGTAACCCCCATGGCGTAAGATGTTTTGGCCTGTTGGGTTAGTTCTTGTTCTTTTGCCTTGAGTTGACGGTGAAGCTCGAGAATGTCTGGATTTTGTGGATCGAGGGCCATGGCCTTATCCAGATACGCCATGGTTGTTGATACTGCCTGGTAATCTATCACAGCGGCGTTACTCCAATTATTCACGGCCCGCTGATAATATTTTTTGGCTGCTTCCTGTTGCGCTTTTGTCAAAGCCTCCTGGTATGTTTTGTTGTTAGGCTCCTGGGCAAGGGCATCTTCGTAGAAGGCCATAGCGCCTTCCCAGTTGCCCATTTGGCTCAGTTCCTCTCCTTGACGGTAGCTATCTTTGCCAGCGGCGCAGGCCACTATGAAAATGACTGTTGTCAACAATGCCAACTGTCGAAGCCATTTTGCATAACACATTAGATAGCCTCCCTGATTGCCACCAGTCCAAAGCCTACCCCTGTCCAATGGCAGCAATCAGCGATTGGTCGAAGTGATATAAACCTGAAGCTGGTTATGGGTTGACTCTTTGATGTCGAATTTATAATTGCCAAACTCTCTGGTGGTGAGATCCGCGGCCAGGGATTGGGTGCTGCCGGTTAGTTCCACTTCCAGTTCAGCTGTTCCCATGGTGTAGTTTCGCTGGTAGATCTCTTTAATTCCTCTAACGTTGTCTGAAATGAGCTGAATGACTTCCTGAAGATGGCCGTATCCCTGCAAACCGAAGATAGTAAGATTAACATTGGCTATGTTGTAAACCTCTTCACGGAAAATCTGGATGATCTTATCTATCATATCGTTGGCCAACAGCTCGCTGGCCTCACTTATGGCCATTTGAATGCCGGCAAGGCTATTTACATGGGGCTTGGCGGCTTGACGAGTCTCGGATACCTTGACCTCACCGGTGTCGGCTCTGACTAGCTTTGCGCTGATTACTGCCTGGTTGCTGTTTATCTTAATATCCCCAATGATCACCTGGTTGGTGACAGCCTGGGCAGTGCCCAAAAGAAGCATTTCAGCTCCATATTTGTCACTGATTACCGCGGCAACTCGACCATCTCCTGCCAGCAGCCCCCGTACTTTGTCCTGGCCTAGGTTGCGGCGGACAGTGTTGGCATCCACCAGTTTGAAACCGTTGTCAAGAAACACTTTTGAGACGGCATCTTCGGCCAATTTCCCGCTGTTGACTCCCTCAGACATGGTTTCTTCGAAAAGAACCATAACCCGTGGCTTTCGCACTTGGCGCATCAGGACGTTGAGGGCGCGCAGATCGTTCTTGAGTTCACCGCTCGCCACGGTTGCTTGGATGGTGACCCGGTAAAGACCCTCGTCCACCTTCTCGTCGAGCACTTCATACGTTTGAACGTATCCCCTGGACTGCGAATATATCTTGTCAGAAAGCAGTTGGTAATTTTCCACCAGAGTTTCATTCTCAATAAAACTACCTGTAGCCTGTTCCACAGCATTACGGAGGGCATCTTCAATGGCCTTATCACGAGAAATGTCCAGATTACCCCGAACGATGGCGGCCACTCCTTGGCTCTCTACGGTAGTGGGCTGGCTCATTGCTATTTGAGGGACGATACCAACAAGAAAAACGAGCAACAGAACTAGGTGAGAGTAACGCATGATTTCTATCCAAATTGTTGAATGGTTTTGGTTGGGTTTGGCCTAAGCAACAAGAGTAAAGAAGAAACCTTCGAGAACTCGGGATCGAGAAAGAGCCAATCTTATCTAATGATTCAAAATATTTAGTAATGATAACAAAACTGCTTCTAACCTGTCAACGACAAAAAATCTCATGAGATATCCTGGCTATGTATGGGTGCCGGCATTGTCATTGTACTGATTGTTTGACAAATCGGGGCTGAAGAAGGTATAAGGCACTAGCCTGCATAATTCACGAATCTTTAGGATTCGTGAATAAGCACCCGCAACAACTTGAAAATCTTTGTTGCGGGTTTCGACAGGGTGCTTTGCACCCGCTCAAGGCTAGCCCTGAGCGGAGGCCTACAAAGGCCGAAGTCGAAGTCCTTCGACAGGCTCAGGACCATGAGCTTGTCGAATGGCCTGAAGGGCGGATTGTTCATGAAGCCAAAAGGGATTCATGAATAATCCGGGCTAGTACATCAACATGGAACGGCGTGAGGTGAGAATCGGTGGGACAGCGTGGGTAGTGTGGCTGCCCGCCAAGAACTGAGCGAAAATGCCGGGGAAAGGGGGCCTGGTCTGAAAGCCGGGCCTTTTGCCTATTTCCATGCTGAATTTTCTGACGTGGGCTTGGGTCAACCAAACCGGCCCGGAGAAAAGGCGGAGGAGGATAGCATGAGAAAAACTGTAGCGTTTGCCATAGTCGTTTTTGTGTCGGTAGTTCTCATGGTAGGTGCCATGGTCTGGGCTCAGGGTGAGGTGGTCCAACAGTTCGACCATGGCAGCATCAATTGGAGTGCGGGAAAGGTTGTCGCTGTGGGAATTGGGGCCCCGCCGGCCAAGCCTGCCAACATGGCCCAGGCCAGGGCGATGGCCAGACGAGCTGCTATTACGGTTGCTCGCCGAAACCTCTTGGAGATCAGCCAGGGTGTCCAGGTGGACTCCATGACCCTGGTCAAGGACTTCACCGTTAGAAGTGACATTATTCGCACCTCAGTTCAGGGTGTTGTCCGGAATGCCCAGGTAATCGATACTGCCTACATGAGTGACGGTTCTGTGGAAGTGACAATGGTCATGAGTCTGGGTGGTGAGTTCGCCAACGTTATCCTGCCCCCGACTCCGGTGGGAACGTTCCCGATGCCGCCAGCGGGCACAGAGATGCCTACCTCCCAGGTTTACACTGGGCTGGTGATAGATGCCCGCGGCCTGGGCGCACGTCCGGCCATGGCACCGAAGATTGTTGATGAGAGTGGCAAGGAAATCTATGGCTCTGCCATGGTGGATCGAGAATTCGCGGTGCGGCAAGGCATGGTAGGCTATGCCAAAGACCTGAGTGCCGCCCAGGGAAACAGTAGGGTGACAGACAGACCTGTGATCATTAAAGCAGTGCGGACGTCCGGCGCGGCCAAATGTGATGTGGTTATCTCTGATGTTGATGCCGCCAAGTTAACGAGCGCTGCGGAGAACTTGAGCTTCCTGCAGAAGTGCCGGGTCATGGTTGTTCTGGATTAACTCCAGGGACGATTGATTCCCGAGCTAGATAGACACGCGTGGCATGGTTTTTTAGGACTGAGCAAAGAATCGTGCCTGAGGAGGAAACTGGTAGCAACCCGCTGGAACTGGGTTGCGGGGAGGATATGGAGATGAAGAGCCATACCTTTTTGAGACTATGGACATTGACAGCCCTCCTGGTTTTTTCACTGGCATTGTTTGTCGGTTGCGCCAAGGTGAGAGCGCCCGAAAGCGTAATGGACACTCCTGAACATCACACCAACAATGGCATGAGATCTTTTGAAAAAGGGGACCTTGACGAGGCCCAGAGAGAATTCACTTTAGCCCTTGAGTTAGCTCCCAAATACGGCCCTGCGCACGTGGGGATGGGACTGGTTCAGGCCGCCAGATATGTCAAGGTTCAGGACATACAAGAAAAGGAGAGACTTCTCGACAAGGCCTTCGACAGTCTAAAGAGCGGCAAGAAATACGCCAAAGACAAGGAGCAAAAGGTTTTCGCACGCGTAGGCTATATTCGCGTTTTCACCATGACCAAGCCGAAAGGTTGGCTAGAAGATGCGAAACAGAACTTCGATTACGCAGTTCTCAATGATGACCAAGCACCAGCGCCGTACTACTTTATGGGTGAGGCGTACAAGCAGTCTTACAAGTTCTCTGAAGCCGCCGGCATGTACCGTAAAGTTCTCGATTTGGATACCGAGTACACGGCAGAGGCCAATCGGTCCTGGGAACTGGTACAAAAAATTCAGAGAGCTCAACCTGGTACGACCGTGGGCAAGCAGATCGCCCTGGTTGAAGCCATTACCCGTGCCGATGTGGCTGCACTTTTCGTCGAGGAACTCAAGCTGGAGGTAATCTACGAAAAGTTAAGCGTCAAGACTTTTGATACCTCATTTAAGGCGCCAAAGTCCGGTTTGGAAATGGAGACTGAAACAATGGTAAAGATGGCGCCGGCAACTGATATTGTCGACCATGTGCTGCGTCATGACATTGATACTGTCATTCGCATAGGCGTTCGTGGCCTAGAGCCTTTCCCTAACCATACATTTCGACCCGATGAGCAGATCAGCCGTGCCGCTTATGCCATGATGCTGGAGGATATTCTGCTCAAGGCCACCCGCGATGACAAGTTAGCCACCAAATTCATAGGCAGTACCTCTCCGTTTCCTGACTTACGTGCCGACCTGCCCTATTTCAATGCTGTCATGGTATGTACCACTCGCAACATAATGACGGTGGCTGACAAGCGTACCGGAGAATTCCGGCCCATGGCAACTGTCTCAGGTGCCGACGCCTTGCTGGCAATACGGGAACTGAAAGAGCAACTCAGGGTTTTCTGAAAGCTCGGGGATTTTCCCGTGGTCCTCCACTGCAAGGGATCAACCGGCAGCTCATTCTGACTTCGTCAGGGCTTTCGACTGAGGACTCTAAACGAGCCTCAGTCGAGCCACCGGACCATTCAGGATTAATGAATATTCTGCATTGAATGAGCAACACCGCTTGCAATTTCCTTTACACACGTTATCCCTCTATCAGTGGAGTGACTTACAACCGACTCCTCTTTTAAAGCAACGAAGAACGGGTTTGGCATGAATAATTTTGGACTGAGGTGGCTACCAAGCACATCCCATACGTTCTGGTGCATCCTGCTGCTTGCGGTGATGCTGCTTGGCTTGTGCCCAGCTATTCTGGCTCAGGAATCCTTCGTTTTTCCCATAGAGGGTGAACGAGCTCGGGTAACTTTCGTTCAAGGTGAAGTGCGGCGGCAGACCGCAGCGGAAGGGTCGTGGAGTGCACTGCCGCTTGGCACCTTCGTGCAAGCTGGAGAACGCATCATGATCATGAAAGGTGGTCGTTTGGAACTCCAGCTTCCAGATCGAAGTATTATTCGTTTCGATGAAGACAGCGATGTTCGGCTGGTTAAGGCTGAATATAATCCGGCGCAGTCGAAGCGCAACGTTCGCTTCAGCCTGGCGCTGGGAAAGACGTGGGCAAACATCCAGGATGTTTTCGGCAGCAGCAGGGGCGTTCAGGTGGAAACAGACAATGCCATCGTGGGAGTGCGTGGAACGGTCTTTCGCTTGAATTTGCTGGCAGACAGGTCTGCCATGATCAGAGTGTATCGTGGCAAGGTGGTGGTGCGTAAACCACAAAGGATTCCTGCTCCTGGGGAGCCGGGAAGCCAGATACAGAGGGTTCCAGGTCCAACACGGGTTCCCGGGCCCCACCGGGTGACCGTGGAGGAATGGATTCGCATTGTGGGGGCGATGCAGCAGATTACGGTAAGTGCCGAAGGGATTCCTTCTAAGCCGCGGACGTTCAGCATGGAGGAGGATTTGAACGACTGGGTGCAGTGGAACTTGAAGCGCGATCTGCTGATCTAACACTAAGCCCGGATATTTCAAGAATTGCTGTCGCGAGACCACGAAGATGGGCGTGCCACCGGGCA
>JAUVTM010000242.1 GCA_030601545.1 Syntrophobacterales bacterium | reverse complement strand
AGCCACGCCCCCATTGCCAGTGGCGAGGATCTTGCGCACGCCCTCGGCTATGACACCTCAGGATTATCAATCTCCAAGAAAGCCTGGGATCTTTTCGCCGGCTGCGGGAATCCGTTGCAAGAAATCAAGCTCGGACCTCATTGGACGGTCATAGATTTGGGCTGTGGGGTGGGTATCGACAGTCAGGTTGCTGCTTTTTCTCTGCAGCCGCCAGGTAGGGTTATCGGTATTGACATCACTGTCGCATTGCTCCGACAGGCTAAAGAGCATGCAAGCGCCTACCCAGGCTGTCACTGGATGGCCGGTGATGCTGAGCAACTTCCTCTGCGACCAGCAAGCGTAGACCTGGTCATTGCCAACGGCTCATTCAACCTGATGCCTCACAAAGGGCAAGCACTGGCAGAGATATGCCGGATTCTCAAACCCGGCGGTCACCTGACGTTGGCCGATCTCATTGTCGTTGGGGAGATGGAGCCAATAACTGAAGGATTCGAGGACGCCTGGAGTTGGTGCGTAGCAGGAGCACTCACAGCTGGCGAATACGACGTTCTACTGAAATCCAAAGGGTTTTCCTGGTGGGAACTTAAAGAGAAAGGGAACTACGGCCCTTTAGCGGCAGCTCATTTGCTGGCTCAGAAACGGAGACGAGAGTAGGTTTTACCTTGAGCGAATTCTCTTGATCAGAGCACTGGTTGAAACACCAGGCTCCAGTTGGATCCTCAGCACCTGCCCGCCAGCCTCTATCACATCTGGAGCTCCCACGATCTCCGCCTCCGGCCAATCGCCCCCTTTGACCAGCACATTCGGTTTGAGCAGCTTAATCAGGACGAGGGGGTCAGGCTCGTCGAAGACTGTAACCCAGTCAACACAACCAAGTGCGGCCACCACCTCGGCTCGCTGACCTTCCGGCATAATTGGACGACCTGCTTCTTTTATCTGCTGCACCGATCTGTCGCTATTAACCGCCACCACCAAACAGTCTGCCTGGTTGCGAGCCTCTTGAAGATAACGTACATGTCCAATGTGCAGCAGGTCGAAGCAACCATTGGTAAATACCACCACCTTTCCTGCCTTCCGCAGCGAATCCACCTTCTCCTTTAGGGTATTGCGATCAAGAACCTTTTCGGCCGCATTCATCATGGTTTCTCCACCCTAACAGACAATCTTCATGCTTACAAATCCGAAATTCTCAAACCAAAATCCCAAATTACAAGCACCAAATCTCAGGGTTTCAGGTGTCGGGTGTGATTCAGGTACCAGGTGTCAGGTGTCAGGTGTCAGTAAGAAAAAACACAAAGGCAAAAATTCAAACTTGAATATTCATACCTGAACACTGAAACCTGAACACTGAAACCTTAGTCATTGGGTTTTGTGATTTGTAATTTCCATGCTTCAATCTGCAATCTACAATCTTAAATCTAAAATCCCCGATCTCACATCGCCACGGTTCGTGCAACAGTTAGTACTACAACCTCTTTTGCTCCTCCATCTTTTTTTAATACGCGAACGCACTGGTTCACTGTCTCGCCAGTTGTGAGCACATCATCCAATAGAAGGATACCTTTTCCTCGCACCCTTTCTGCTGCCTTTAGACTAAAGGCACCTTTTACATTCGCTGCCCGCTGCCTGCGGCTCAGGCCAGTTTGTGGTTCAGTCCACCGATACCGCTTCAGGCTCCCATAGTTAACGGGTATTTTCAATGCGGATCCCAAACGTCTTGCCAGCAAAGAAGCCTGATTGAAGCCGCGCTGCCGTAGACGTCTTGGATGAAGGGGAACCGGGATTATGCAGTCAATTTTGTGCAACTGGGAAAGGTGCTTCCCAGGTGCAGTCAACATTTGCGCCAGGGGCCTAGCAAGAGAGCTCCGGCCCCCATACTTAAAACGATGCAGGACCTCCCTGAGAGAGCCCCGATAACAACCCGTTGAACGAGCCCGGTCGAAATAGTGTATTCCACCGAGACAGTCACCGCAGAGATGAGGGTTCGGGATTTCCGTTGAGTATGGAACCCCGCACACTGGACAGTACGGCTCCGAGATGAGCTCCAGAGTCCTCAGGCAATCCGGGCACAAAGGTTCTGACTGGTCTGAGTGTAAGGGTTGCCCGCAACCTGCACAGGTCGGCGGATAGATGAAAAGAACTAGCTCTTGCACTAGCCCGGCGGCCAGGTCTGGTAAACGATGGGCCCATTTTTGTATATGGGCAGTGGCTCTGCGGAGATTTGGTTTGTTTGACCCCATGCCCTATGCCCTATGCGCTATGCTCTTTACATACATTCTACGATTGCTTGGGCGAACTCGGAGCATTTGACTTCTTCGGCTTCATCCATCTGGCGAGCCAGATCATAGGTAACCGTTCCAGCACAGATGGTCGCTTCCAATGCGATCCGAATCAGATCACCCACCTCTTTCCACCCCATATAATCAAACATCATGGCACCGGAGAGAATAAGGGAACTGGGGTTGACCTTGTCCTGACCAGCATATTTCGGGGCAGTTCCGTGCGTGGCCTCAAACACAGCCGCCTCATCGCCGATGTTGGCTCCCGGGGCCATTCCCAACCCGCCTACCTGCGCTGCCAGGGCATCAGACAAATAGTCACCATTCAAGTTTGGCATTGCCAGAACATCGTACTCATCCGGCCGCAGCAGCGCCTGCTGGAACATCATGTCTGCAAGTCGATCTTTGATAACCACACTGCCCGGCGGTTGTTTTCCTCCATGCTTTTCGTAGACATCCACCTCGGAGATCGTCTGTCCTGAAAACTCCTCTGCCGCCAATTCGTAGCCCCACTGACGAAAAGCTCCCTCTGTATACTTCATGATGTTGCCTTTGTGCACCAGGGTAACGTTTTGGTAGCCCTGCTCAAGGGCATAACGAATGGCCCGTCTTACCAGCCTCTGACTGGCATACTTACTCATCGGCTTTATTCCGATGGCTGATTCAGGCCTGATTTCCCGATTCAAGTGCTCTCTAATATAGCTCGCCAACCGGTTTGCCTCAGGAGAACCAGCCTGCCACTCGATTCCAGCATACACATCTTCCGTATTTTCTCGGAACACCACCATGTCCACCTTTTCCGGAAAACGAACCGGAGACGGAACTCCTTTGTAGTAGCGCACCGGGCGCACACAGGCATAAAGATCGATAACCTGCCTGAGGGTAACGTTCAGGCTGCGGATGCCACCGCCCACCGGAGTAGTAAGTGGTCCCTTGATGCCCACAATGCACTGGCGCAGAGTCTGCAGGGTTTCTTCCGGCAACCACTGACCGGTTTCTGCAAAAGCTTTTTCCCCAGCCAGCGCCTCCCGCCATAGAACTTTTCGCTGGCCTCCATATGCCTTTGCCACTGCGGAATCGAATACCTCGACGGCCGCTCGGGAG
>JAUVTM010000102.1 GCA_030601545.1 Syntrophobacterales bacterium | reverse complement strand
GAGGTTAAGTGAAATGAAGGTTAAAACAGGTATTAAAGCTGGAGGTAACGGTCACGGACATGGCGCCGGCACCGGTGATGGAGATGGGCCCATTGGGGGTGGAGAATGGGGACCGGGTGATTGTACTAATTAACAAAACCTATCCCGAAGCACGGTGAAAATCCACGTGCCGGGCAAAATAACCGGAGAAAACAGGGAATATAATAAGTCGTAATTAACAAAAGCGGCTATTGACACCGAATAAACAAAGATTGTCAGGTGTTAACTGATACCCGTGAAAATCAAAGCCCTGGCAGGCTCTTTGTGATGAGGATCCTGACGGGGTTTTTTATGAAGGAAATTAGTGAAGGCAAAGACTAAAATCAGAGGAGGCTCACAAAATGGCCGCGACTCCGGGTCCTTTTTTCGGTCCGTCAGATCCCTTCATGCGGACGGGTTTCGCTGGAGCATCGTGGTTATATGCCTCGCTGCCTCGCTTCTTGTGGCATGGGGGGCGTGGTTTATACTCGGCAGTGTAGCTGTATATGCAAAGACGGACATGGCGCGGTTTGCGGTAAGCCGTTCGGCTCATCCCATAGAGGCGCTAATCTACGGTCGCGTGGTATGGACAACTCTGACACTTGAGCAGAAGGTTGAAAAAGGTGAAATAGTTGCGGAGATCGACGCCAAGCCTTTGAAGCGCCAGCTTCAGGAGGAGCGTATGCGTATGACCGCTCTTACATCTCAAGTTGATGCTTTGCAAAAAAAATTGGCTGCTGAGAAGCAAGCATTAGGCCAGGCAAACAGCGTTGCTCTGGCGGAGATTGATGAGGCAAAGGCCAGACTTCGAGAGGCAGAAGCCCTGTCTCAACTGGCCGAAAAGGAAGCCAGGCGCTCAAATAGCCTTTTTGCCCGTAACGTGGTGTCTGAGGCAACAAAGGATAAGGCGCAGACCGAAGCTGCAAGCAAACGAGCTGCCGTGGAGAGTCTTCAATTTTACACAAAGAAATTACAGTTCAAATTGAATTTGGGGAAGAACGACCGCCAGGCAGGACTAAAGCATGTGGAGAGCGAAATCACGGAGATTGAGGGGTATATAGCTGCCGCTGCCGGATTAGTGGAGAGACTTGAATACGAAATAGATCAGACCCGTATTCGGGCACCCATTACCGGACGGATCGGAGAGGTCGCGGAGATTTCTATCGGCAAGGTTGTTCAAAAAGGAGATCGTTTGGCAACAGTGATACCCTCCGGCACTCACAGGATTGTCGCCAATTTCTCGCCATCAGAAGCGTTGGGCCGCATCCGTCCCGGACAGACCGCGTGGTTCAGGCTGCATGGATTCCCCTGGGCACAGCATGGAAGCATTGCCGCAACGGTGGAACGAGTAGCCCGCGAGGTGCGCGACGGTCTTGTGCGCATAGAGCTGGGCATCAACGAGGAGCAGGTATCACTCATTCCTGTTCAGCATGGTCTGCCCGGCACGCTTGAGGTCGAGGTGGAGCGTATTTGCCCTGCCCAGCTCGCGCTCCGTGCAGCGGGCAGGCTTTTTTCTCAGCAAAATGAGTCTCTGCCGAGCCCTGCCCCAAAAACAGGACGCGCGCCGTGAATACCCCGGCAAAAAAGCGTAAACGCCTCATCGTGCCGGAGGTGGTACAAACTTCGGACATGGACTGCGGGCCCGCCTCTCTCAAATCATTACTTGAGGGATTTGGCATCAATGCAAACTATGGCCGTCTCAGAGAGGCTTGCCAGACCGATGTGGACGGGACCTCCATCGATACCATGGAAGATCTTGCCAACCAGCTCGGCCTTGAAGCCGAACAGATCATGGTGCCGATTGACCATGTATTGCTCTCTGAGGCACAGACCATGCCGGCCATAGCCGTGGTTCTCCAGCACAGTGGTCTGACTCACTTTGTGGTCATCTGGAACCGCTGCGGCCGCCATGTCCAGGTGATGGATCCGGGCACTGGACGACGCTGGCCCACCTGGAAACGGTTTCTGAGCGAGCTTTATGTCCACACTATGCCGATAGCCGGCGAAGACTGTCGTGAATGGACGGAGACTGACGAGTTTCTTATGCCTCTGCTCAGACGACTGAAGCGCCTTGTGATATCACAATCCACAGCCAAAGGACTGATCAATACCGCTCTGTCCGATCCGAAGTGGCGCTCCTTTGCCGCCCTGGACGCCGCCACTCGATTAACCGATCTTCTGGTTGACTCCCGCAGCTTGAGACGAGGCCCTCAGGCCTGCAAGGTGCTGGAAGGTTTTTTTGACCGCAGCCGACACGAATCCAATAAACCATTCGATACTATACCTGCCAAGTACTGGACGATATTTGCGGACCAGACGGCCTCTCAAGAACATGATCAAGTCTTTTTGCGGGGCGCGGTTCTTGTTCGCATACGTGGGCTGAAGGCTATACAGCAACCCTCATTTGCTCAGGGCAAAGACCCATCTCCGGAAAACTCACTTCCTTTATCGCCTGAACTGGTAGCCGCAATCGAGGAGCCACCGAGCAGGCCCGGAAGAGATTTCCTGCGGATGCTTGCCTCCGATGGCCTGCTTGCACCTTTATTCCTGGCATCTGCTTTGACGCTGTCGGCTGCAGGTCTGGTGTTTGAGGCAGTGTTGTTTCGGGGTCTTCTCGACATGGGCGGATTGCTTGCGACCAATGAACAGCGCGTAATAGCCATGGGTGTGCTTCTGTTCTTTCTTTTATCCATGCTTTTGCTCGAACTGCCTATTGTTTCCGGTCTGTTGCGTCTTGGACGACACCTGGAATCCCGTCTGCGCATTGCTTTTCAGAAAAAAATTCCACGCCTCGGAGATCAGTATTTTCATAGTCGTCTCACGTCGGACATGGCGGAACGGTGTCACAGCGTACACTTGCTGCGCGGCCTTCCGGCCATTGGGGGAAGACTGATTCGCTCCTCTTTCACCCTGGCTTTGACTACAGTCGGGATTGCCTGGCTCGATCCATCAGGCGCTCCCATAGCTATAATTGTCGCCATCCTCGCTGTTGTGCTACCCCTTTCCGCACAACCACTGCTCACCGAGAGGGACCTCAAGCTTCGCGTTCTTGGCGGCGCACTGACCCGCTTCTACCTGGATGCCTTGTTGGGTCTGGTACCGGTGCGCACGCATGGTGCGGAAGGTTCCCTGCGAAATGAGCATGAAGCAATGCTTTCAGAGTGGATGCACGCAGGGGTGAAATTCTTGCGCGCTTCAGTGACGGTAGAAAGCCTTCTGTCTCTTGCCGGGTTTGGGCTGGCTGCATGGCTTCTTTACTCCCATATGGATAGGAGCGGCCAGATGGGCAGTGTTATGCTTCTTGTATACTGGGCGCTTTCCTTGCCGGCTCAAGGACGAGCGGTGGCCCGTCTTGCCAGGCAGTATCCTGCTATGCGCAATGTGATTCTCCGGCTCTTTGAACCGCTGGGAGCGCCCGATGAGACGAATCAATCAAGGCAGCATGGCAAAGGCGGCACACGCGAAACTTCGCACCAAAGGACACAACAAGAGTCCAAAAAAGGCGTGGCCTTGCGTATTGAACAGGTTAGCGCACTCGCTGCCGGCAACATCATCCTTCAGGAAATTAACCTTGCCATTGATTCGGGCAGCCATGTGGCAATCGTTGGTTCATCGGGCGCGGGCAAATCGAGCCTTGTGGGACTTTTTCTGGGCTGGTACCAGGCGGCCTCGGGCAGGGTTTTGGTGGACGGAAAACCTTTGGAGGGAGATCGTCTTTATGCGCTCAGGCAGCAGACCGCGTGGGTGGACCCGGCTGTGCAACTCTGGAACCGTTCCTTTCTCGCAAATCTTCACTACGGTTCACCGGAAGACGGCTTCCGATTATTTTCTCAAACACTTGATGCCGCCGGCCTCAGGGAGGTGTTGGAAGATCTTCCCGACGGACTGCAAACCGTGCTGGGCGAAGGGGGCGGGCTTGTGTCCGGTGGACAGGGCCAACGAGTAAGACTGGGGCGTGGATTGCTTCGACAGGAAGCTCGTTTGGTTGTACTTGACGAACCCTTTCGCGGGCTCGATCGCGGGCAACGCCATATGTTAATCCTTCGTGCGCGACAGTGGTGGAGACATGCCACCCTCCTGTGTGTTACCCACGATGTGGGCGAGACCGAAGATTTTGATCGGGTAATTGTAATGGACGGAGGCCAAATCATCGAAGATGACCATCCCCGCTACCTGCTCGAAAAACCAGGTTCCAGATACCGGACATTGATGGAGGCTGAAAAAGCAATCCGCACAGGTTTGTGGACCGACGGGCGCTGGCGACGCTTGAGGATGGAAAAAGGGATTCTGAAAGAGAGCAAAGAGGAGGACAGGGGTAAGTGTTAAGGCATCTTGAGCGTCAGAGTTGGCCTCTATCAAGGTTGGGTGAAGCTATTATTGCTTTGGCCAAGATGAGTCATCTCCTTCTAAGGACGATTGAACTACCGACACCACCGCAGAGTCTGATTGAAGAGGATGAGGAGAGGCTGGGGCAGTGGATTGAGAGCGCTGCTTCTGCCATTGGCATGGAGGCCGAATCAATTGAAGTGTCTTATGGCGACCTGGAGGATTTTCTCAGCCAGGGAGGACCTGCTCTGTTGAGATTGCAATATGAAGGCAAGCCCCGTTTTCTTGCCTTGATTCGCGCCAAGGGTAAGACTTTGAGGTTGCTCAGTCCAGAACTAAAAATATTCCGGGCAAGACTGGAAGATGTGCGCGCTACCCTTTCTTTTGAGATGGAAAAACGCTATGCGCCTAAAGTGGACATACTCCTTGCCGGAGCCGGTATTGACTCCCGACACTTGGAGAAGGCACATACTGCAATTGTCCGTGAGCACATCGGCCCCCTGCGGAGAGGCGGTTGCTGGATGCTGCGCATTTCTCCAGGGACAAGCTTCTGGAGACAGCTCAGCCAGGCTGGAATCCTCTCACGGGGCCTCGGCTTTGTTGGGATACACCTTGTGGAATATTTCTTTTTACTGCTGGCGTGGTGGATTGTGGGGCGAGGAGCCCTTGAGGGACACCTGGATCATGGATGGTTCCTGGCCTGGGCACTGCTCCTGCTCACCCTCGTTCCTCTTCAGCTCGCAGTTGGGTGGTGGCAAGGGCTCTTCGGTCTCGGTGTGGTGGGATTACTCAAGCGACGTCTTCTGTATGGTACGTTGAAACTTGAACCCGAGGAGATGCGACGTCAAGGCGTAGGGCAACAAATCGGACGTGTCTTAGAGTCCGAGGTTCTGGCCTCTGCCACATTACATGGCGGTGCTTACGCCTTCATTGCCTTGGTGGATTTGATGGTAGCCGCAGGCGTGATCTTGATGGGCGCAGGAGGAACCTTCCACGTTCTTTTGCTCCTGGCCTGGGTGATGGTATCTCTCATTATAGGGTGGCGCTATTATGCGCATAGAGAACGTTGGACAGGTTCCCGTCTGGAGATGACTCATGACCTGGTGGAGAGGATGGTGGGGCACAGAACTCGACTGGCACAGGAACGTCCCGAATCCCTTCACGAGCGTGAGGACCAGGCCCTTGAGGACTACCTGGCACTTTCAAGCTCCATGGATCGAGGCTCAATACTCCTGTCTGCCTTCCTTGCTCGCGGCTGGTTGGTGGCAGGCATTGCAGGCCTTGCTCCGGCCTTTGTATCCGGTCAGGATTCGGTGGCGCTGATCGCTGTAGGTGTTGGTGGAGTACTGCTCGCTTCCCAGGCTTTTAACACGCTATCAGTTAGTATGTTCCAGCTCTGTGACGCGGCCATTGCATGGGGCAAGGCAAAGCCCCTTTTTGAAGCTGCTGCCCGCGGAAAGAGAGGTGATGCAACGGTTTTTGCAATTTCTGCCCGCGATGTCAAAGCAGAATCCAAGACAGCTCCCGAAATAATTCATGCCAACGATCTTGTCTTTCGATATCGGCCGCAGGGAAGTCCGGCATTGAAAAACTGCAGCCTTCGCATTCTTGAGGGAGACCGCTTGCTTTTGGAGGGGCCTTCGGGTGGCGGAAAGTCCACCTTCATCTCTCTTTTGACCAGTCTGCGGTTAGCCGAATCGGGATTGCTCCTTTTGCGCGGGCTTGATCATTCCACCCTCGGATCACAGGGGTGGCGCCGATTGGTGGCGTGTGCTCCTCAGTTTCATGAAAATTATGTATTTACGGGCACTCTTGCTTTTAACTTGCTCATGGGGCGACGCTGGCCACCTCGTGGGAGAGATTTTATGGAGGCCGAGGCGATTTGCCGGGATCTCGGCCTTGGAGATCTTCTCGATCGAATGCCGGCCGGCATACTCCAGGTGGTGGGAGAAACCGGCTGGCGACTGTCTCACGGTGAGCGCAGCCGCGTTTACATAGGCCGCGCGCTTCTGCAAAATGCCGATTTGGTGATTCTTGACGAGAGCTTCGGGGCTCTTGACCCGGAAACCCTCCAAAAGGTCATGAGGTGTGTGATCGAACGATCTCGCACCCTGATGGTTATCGCTCATTCATAGGAGCCCTGTCGATGTCAAACTAATGTGCCAATCAAGATGTGACCAAAACTCGCAAAGTTTCCAGATAAGTTCGCCCCGCAAAAGATCATAATTCATCATTGAGTTTCCCCGAGGAATCATATAGAAAAATCTATTATTCACTATCATTAGAGAAAAGATGTGAAAGGCATAAAATGACGCCAATTAATGCAAATATGCTGGTAATGATTTTATTAGGCGTGCTCGTTGGAATCAGCGCTTCTTTTTCCGGACTGGGCGGAGGTTTTCTTATGGTTCCTCTGTTGATATTTCTGGGATATTCAGCACAAAAAGCTGTAGGCACCTCATTTTTAGCAATACTGGTTATCTCCATTTCTGCTCTTGTTGCGCACAATAAACTGGCTAACGTAGACTACAAGGTCGGAATTCTTTTAGGAATAGGAGGCATTATTGGCGCTCAGATCGGTTCGCGCCTTGTTGAACATGTCTCAACCGCAAACTTCAAAAAAATCTTTGCTGTAATTCTTATCTGCCTGGCGACTTATATTTTTTTAAAAAAATAAGACTCCCTTCGTTTGACCGAGCCCTTAATTCCTCCGGCTTTCTCAAACCGATTGACATCAAATAGTAAGTGTTTATTTTCTTATCAGATCAAAAATTACATAAATCGTAACACGTTAGTCACTAAGACACCAAGATTATAATATAATTCTCTCAAAAGGCATAATTTAGAGGTTGAGAGATCTTTCATAATCCCCCAATTTATCAATCATATTCCTGCTTAGTGCCTTTGTGTCTTTGTGGCTGAACTATTACGAAATCAAAACATAAAATACCAAAACAGGAGGTACATATTCATGCGTTTTGATAAATCTACAATAAAATCACAGGAACTCATTCAAAATGCCCAGTCTCTGGCTTCAAATAATAAT
>JAUVTM010000268.1 GCA_030601545.1 Syntrophobacterales bacterium | reverse complement strand
GGCCGCCACAGCCTTGCCGTAGACAGGATAATCCACGGAGTCTTCACTGTGGCAGCCCACATCTTCCACAGAATGTCCCATATCTTCCAGCACTGTTTTGACCTGGCTTTTCATTGAAAAACCTGCGTGATCGCTCCCGATCATGACTTCCATGTTCGCTCTCCAGGCTAGCCCGGATGTTTCATGAATTGCTGTCGCGAGACCGTGAAGATGGGCGTGCCACCTAGCAACCGCAGGGTGTTGGACCTGAGGCGTACCTGAACGGTACGTCGCAAGGTGCCACACCCGAGGACGCTAGTAAGGACGGCCATATCCGCGGTCGCAGCAGGTGATTCACGAAATATCCGGGCTAAGATTCATAGCGACGAAACACCAGGGCAGCATTGGTGCCACCAAAACCAAACGAATTGGAAAGCACCGTTCTTACCTCCGCTTTCCGGCTAACATTGGGGACGTAGTCCAGATCACAGTCCGGGTCCGGATTCTCGTAGTTGATTGTCGGTGGAATGATGCCGTTCTTTATGGTAAGCACGGCTATGGCGCTCTCCACCCCACCCGCACCTCCCAGGAGGTGTCCGGTCATGGACTTGGTAGAGCTAACAGCCAGCTTGTAACTGTGTTCTCCAAAAACGGTCTTTATGGCTTGCGTTTCAAACTTGTCATTCAAGTCGGTGGAGGTGCCGTGTGCATTAATGTAGTCAATTTCCTCGGGCCTGATTCCCGCATCATCGACGGCCATCTGCATACAACGGGCCATCCCCTCACCTTCCGGCGCCGGAGCTGCAATATGAAAGGCATCTCCTGTCAGGCCGTAGCCAATTACCTCTGCGTAGATATTGGCTCCGCGTTCAAGGGCGTGATCCAGTTCCTCCAGAATGATAATGCCACTGCCCTCGGCCAGAACAAAACCGTCTCGGTCTCGGTCAAAAGGACGAGACGCCTTTAGCGGTTCATCATTGCGGGTTGAGAGGGCCCGCATAGCGTTAAAACCTCCTATGGCCAGCATTGTGACAGTTGACTCCACACCTCCTGTAATCATCGCATCGGCAGCACCACGTTGGATATGTTTGAAGGCGTCACCCACCGCGTGAGTGCCAGCGGCACAGGCTGTTTCAATGGCGACGTTCGGCCCCTTGGCTCCAAAAAAGATGGAAATCTGACCTGGAGCCATGTTTGCGATAATCATGGGAATAAAGAAAGGGCTTATCTTCTTGGGTCCTTGCTCCAGCATAATCCGATGATACTTTTCAATGGTTGTAAGACCACCGAGGCCGCAGCCGATAATAACTCCAACCCGATCGGCGTTGTTGCCGTTAATATTCAGGTTGGCATCGTCTACCGCCATTCGAGTCGCCGCCAGAGCATACGTGGTAAATATGTCCATCCTTCTGAGATCCTTGCGGGAGACATAGTCTTCCGCTTTGAACCCTTTAACCTCCCCGGCAATCTGGGTAGCCATGTCAGTGGCGTCAAACCTGGTAATCCGGGTGATTCCTGACTTGCCAGCCACCAGGGCAGACCATGTCTCCTCTACACCGATTCCCAACGGTGTCACCAAACCTAAACCCGTAACCACGACCCGTCTTTGCATTGCCTCATCCCCAATTAAAGTTGTGCATTTCAACTGGTATAAAAGCTTTTTCTTACGCTATGCGCCTTGCGCTTTGCGCTCTGCGCTTACATATACATCCCACCATTCAAATGAATTATTTGACCTGTAATATACGAGGCCTCATCCGAGATGAGAAATTTTACCACCTGGGCAACGTCTTCGGGTCGACCCGCACGACCCAGGGGAATCTGGGCTAGAAAGGCCTCCTTGGCCTTCTCGGGAAGCTTAGCCGTCATCTCAGTTTCGATAAAACCAGGCGCAACCGCATTCACTGTCACATTCCGGCTTGCCAGTTCCCGAGCCACCGACTTGGTAAATCCCATAATACCCGCTTTGGATGCAGCATAATTGGCCTGACCTGCATTCCCCATGGCCCCCACCACCGAGGCTATGTTCACAACCCGACCGTAGCGCTGTTTCATCATGTGGCGTGTGGCCGCCTGGGTACAGTTAAAAACAGACTTGAGGTTTACCGCCAACACCGCATCCCAATCCACCTCTTTCATCCGCATCAGCAGGGTGTCCCTGGTAATACCGGCGTTGTTGACCAGAATGTCGATGCGTCCATGACGGTCCACCACACCTTTAATGAACTCATGCACCATTTGATAATCTGAAACATCCAGCCGCACTCCCTCGATCTCGCAACCTTTGTCCTGTGCCATCTTCACGGTTTCGTCAGCAGCCGTATCCTCGGGAGGATCGAAGTGATTGAAGACCACTGTCACGCCCGGTTCAGCAAGGGCCATGATAATTGCACGGCCAATTCCTCGCGAACCTCCGGTAACCACCGCAACCTTTTTGCTGTCATCAGCCATGTCCCCTCCTCTGCGTGGAAAAATCCCAAATCCCAGTGTTTTAGGTGTTCCGCCGGAGGCGGATCAGGTGTCAGATGTCAGGTTTCAGGTGTCAGGAAAAAGAAACATAGAAGCTGAAACCTGTTGGAGCGAAGCGCAAAGCCCGTCTGAGGCGAAGCGGCAGCGGGGAACACTAGAAACCTCATCTCCCATCAATGGGCCAGCCCTGAGGACGCGGTTCATTATAATTCTTCGTTGTCACTGCTTTCCCCCCTGACACCTGACACCTGACACCTAATATTTTAGTCATTGTGATTTGTGATTTGATATTTTATCATTCTCCTCGCCTTTCTTTTATTTTCTTTACAAGTGCAGGTAGAAACTCAAAGAGATCAGCCACCACCCCGTAGTTGACCACGTCAAAGATTGGTGCATCGGGATCTTTATTCACCCCCACAATGATCTCTGAGCCCTGCATTCCCACTACATGTT